>NZ_JBNPON010000041.1:0-33511 GCF_050315195.1 Clostridium sp. SGI.024
AATAAAAGGAAATATACAGGATGTTATCTTATATATTTCCTATTTTTATGTCGAAAATAACTGTAAATATCATAGTTGAAGATAAAAAAATAAAGGTTTAGTCCATGTAATCTTTTATTAGCTCTAAACATCTTTCTTTTGTACTTTGATTTTTAGATGATATTACAAGTAGAGGTTGCATTGTTCCACCTTCGGCTTTTTTGCCAGCAGCTTCAGCTGTAGCATCTTTATCTGCAATCCATTGAATTTGCAGAGCTGTTAACTTATCCATGGTTTCAGTAGATAATGTGTTTTTTAATTCATCATATATCTCATTGAGCAAAGCATCCCACATCTTATATTCTTGTCCTCCTAATTGTAGCATGCCCGCAGTAGTTAGATATTTTTCCTCATGATATGGAAAAGCGTTGACTTCTTCTTGAATGTCTATAAATTTAAGTAGATATTTTTTAGCTAATCCAGCAGTTGGAGATTCTACTTCAACTATCTTTTCAACTTCTTTCTCAACTATTTTTTCTTTTACTGGCGTTGTCAACCTTCCAGCGACTACTCCAGTTGATAATGTTGCTAGTAAAATGAATACTATAATTATACTTTTTTTCATTATATTAATCCCTTCCTTGTTTATATAGATAATGGTAGTTAAAATTAAAAGTTATTGTTAGCTTATCTATTATATTCAATAACATTATACCATTAATTGGAATGGTGAAGTGGTTGATTGACTAAATAGTAAGTAATCTACTTAATTGAGAGTATTGTTTTCTAGTAGGATATTTTTTATTACTTTCAAGGAAGCCTATTGTAACAGGACTAAGCTTGGATAATTTAGCAAATTCCTTCTGATTAAGATTTGATGAGTGTCTATAATTAAGTATTATATCTGAGTAATTTTTACTAAGAACAAACCTATAATATTTATCATATAGCTTCTTAGGTGGAACTTTTATAAGGGTACAAAATTCTAAGAAGTCATGAGGTCGTAAATACCCTTCATCAAATTCTAAATTCTGATTTTTATTAAGAAATATATTTACTCCATGATAAAATTCTTCTAATGTTACTCCAAGAGCAGAAGCTTTATCAAAATACTTTTCGTAAAGATTGAGTCTATTAGCCTCTTGGAAGAGATTAAATTCTAAGTGTACAAGCATCTCAAAGGGGTAAAGCGAGCAGATGTAATACTAAGAGAAATAGAAAAATATCTTCCTAAGTTATATAAGTCATTAATGGAGATATATAAGCATTTAGGTGAAGAAAATGAAGATGAAGTTATTTCTGAGCAATACTCATTGATAGATGGTATATCTATAGATTTTGGTGTAATGCAAAAAACAAGAAAAGCCTATGTTATAAAAAGTGATTTTATATGGGATGATATAGGAAGCTTTTCAGCTTTAAGTAGATATTTAGAAGAAGATAAAAATAATAAAAGAAGTGATAATGTATATCTTCAAGATAGTGAAAATTCTGCAGTTTTTGGAGAGAAAAACCTAATTATTGGTTTTGGTTTAAAGGATCTAATTGTAGTAGATGCGGGAGATGTTATTTTGATTATGAATAAGAATAAAGAACAAGAAATAAAGCATTTACTAAATGATATATCCAATGAACGAAGGTATGGAGAATTTATGTAAATAAAATCATTATAGACAATAGTGATTTGTAAAAATTAAGGCCGTAATTTAAGGGTTTTACTTAAGTTACAGCCTTAATTTAATTCAAATATTTTTTTATTTTACCAAATAAGGATATTATTTGTAAAATGATGTATAATTAAATTAATATTTATTATATTTAAAGGGGATTACATTATGAATAATGAGGATTTTTATCAAAAATTGAGAAAGAAAATGAGAGAATGGTTAAAAAGTGATGAGGGGAAAACTAATAAATTTGCAGAATACTTAATGTTTGCACCGGATTTATTTCACTTATTATGTAAATTATCTATAGATAAGGATGTTCCAGCAATTGAAAAAGTAAAGGTAGTTGCAGCTATAGCATACTTTGTTTCACCATTAGACTTTATACCAGAAGCTTTAACAGGTCCATTAGGATATGCTGATGATATTGCCTTAGCAGCGTATGTATTAAATAGTTTAATCAATAATACTGATGAAGAAATAGTAAAAAAACATTGGGTTGGAGATGCTGATGTATTAGATTTAATACAACAAATTTTATCTATTGCTGATGCTATGCTTGGTAGTGGACTATGGGAAAATATAAAAAGGGCTTTTGATAAAAAAGTTAAGAAAAAAGCTTAATAAATTTTAATAAATGATGAGATCAATTTTACAAAGTGTAATTATACATAATTAAAACTAAAACTGAAAGCAAAGAAAAGAGTAAAATAAAGGAGCTGTCTCATCAGCTCCTTTTTGATTTATAAATAAGGTTATTTATTGGAGGAGTTATGAAACTAATTATTTTAATATTAGTAATAATTATTTTTATAGTATCTTATAAAAATATACAAAAAGAAAAGTACATTAAAGAATTAAAGAATAGATTGCAGCAGATAGAAAAAGATAGTGAAAGAATAAAATTTGAAGATGCTAAGAAAAAAGAATATATAGATTCTATAAATATTGATATTAACAATCTCAAGGATTCACTAGAATATGAAAAAAAAGAGAAGTTAACATTAGAAAGTAAACTAGTAGAATTAAAAAAACAAAACACAGAGTTAGAGAAGGCAATATCAAAAACAAGAGTAAAGTACAATGAAGAAAAGATAAATACAATAAAAGATGATGAAATATCTGATACTGATGAACATAAAAGTATAATAAACAATATAGATATCGGGAACAATAATCTTAATAATGAAGCAGAAGTTAAAAGAAATAACATAAACAAGTTAAATAAGAAAAATAAGATAAATCAGAAATCTAAAAAAACAAAAAAAGAACAATCAAAAAATGTAGATTTAAAAAGTGCTGAAGATAATTTAAATAAAAATATAAGCAATGAGTCCTTAAATAATCAAGATAAAATAGATACTGAAATTAAGGACCTTCAAAGTAAGGAGAAGATAATAAAGAGAGCAAAAGAGTTAGCGAATAGTAATTTATGGAATGATGAAGCTATTAAACTAAATAAAAGTATTATTGAATTTGATGAAAAGAATATTGCAGCACATACAAGATTAGCAAAATGTTATGTAATTAAAGAAAATTATATTATGGCAGAAAAGTTATATAAAGAAGTATTGACGATTGATTCAAATAATACAATAGCAAAAAATAGATTACATGATGTTGAAATATTAATTAAAAGACAAGTTAATTATAAGTTTTTTAAGGTATTAAAGTATTTAGAAAATGAATTTAAATCATTTGTAACTATAGATGAATTTAATGAAGAATTTATAATCTTCTATAACGATATTTATAATCCATATAGGAGAGGAAAAAATAGAAGATTTAGAGAAAAAGAAGATGGAGATATATTAAGACTTAAGGAGAATGAAATTGAGGTAATTGAAAAATATAGTAATTTATTTAATTTAAAACTTAAGAATATTAAAGAAATATTGGATGTGAATAATGTTATAATTATTTCAATTCCATCTAGTAAGGTTGGAAAAAAGAAGGGTATAAATTACGTAGCAGAAAATATAGCTAAAAAAAATGGATTCTTAGATAAATCTAATAGATTAATAAGAACTAAAGATATTCATAAATTATCAGCTGGAGGAAGAAGAGATAAAGATGTTCATCTTAACTCTATTAAGTATAAAGAGGATAATTGTGATTTATCAAATAAAACAATAATACTAATTGATGATGTTATAACTACTGGAAATTCCTTAATTGCTTGTAGAGAAATACTTATGAGGTGTGGAGCAAAACAGATAGTTGGATTAGGAATAGGAAGAACATACTCACATAATAGTTAATATATTATAGATAAAGAAAGGAAGATATATGGATTTATTAATACCAATGATATTAAAACAAATTAAAGGTATAGGTTCAATTAAGATAAGAAATATAATTGAAAATAATACTATGCCTAGGGATATGGATGAAGTGCAAGATTGGTTAAAGCTTGTGTTATCAAAAGAAAGTGTGCATATAAAAAATATGACTAATGAGCAGTTTAAGAGCATTCTGGAAAACGTTAACAAAATAAAAGAAGGTTCAATTAAAAATAATATTAGAATGGTATCAATATTAGATAATAAATATCCTAAATTACTAAAAGATATAAATAATGCTCCTACAATATTATTTTATAAAGGAAATTATGAGTGTTTAATAAATGAAAATAATATAGCTATTGTAGGAACTAGGAAACCAACAGAAAACGGAGCTAGAGTAGCATATAAAACGTCTAAGTATTTTTTAAGTTTAGGTTATTCAGTAGTAAGTGGACTAGCTATTGGTTGTGATACATATGCACATAAAGCTGCTGTTGATTCAAAAAAAACTACTATTGCTGTTATGCCTTGTGGATTAGACTATATTGTTCCTAAAGTAAATATGAAATTAGCAAATGATATATTAGAAAATAATGGTTGTTTAGTTAGCGAATATGAATATGGAAGTAAATTATCTAGGTACAATTATGTAAATAGAAATAGGATACAAAGTGGATTAAGCAAAGGGATTATTGTTATAGAAACAAGAGAAAAAGGTGGTACTATAGAAACTGTAAATTTTGGAATAAAACAAAATAAAATTGTTGCATGTTATGATTGTGATGAAGAATATGAAGAGATAAGAGGAAATAAGAAATTTATAAAGGAAGGTAAAGCTTACAGCTATAAGACATTAAATGATTTAAGTATTATCGAAGAAAAGATAAAGAAATACTATGGTTTTAGTAATATACAATTAAATTTTAATATTTAATAAATTATACCGTTACAAATAAATTTTTTGCTTTATATTTACAAAAAAGACTGCTGTTTTTAGTAATGAGCTTTTTTAAAAGATGCAAATGTATAAAAAGACTCTATATAGTAGACTCTCTATTATGAGTGTCTAAAATATAGGGTCTTTTTTAATTAGGCTAGTTCATTTTCTATGGGACCTTGATTTAATAAATTGGGAGAAGTAAGTTTTATTCCTATAGCTCCAATTGGTGCAGTTATTAAAACACTTAAAATTGCTATAGCTTGCATTATTTCCCCACCAACTATGTTCATTTGAAGGGGAACTCCAGCTTTGGCAGATTGAACAGTAGCCTTAGGCAAATAAGCTATTATACAAAAGATTCTTTCCTTTAAAGTTAAATTTGTACCTATTAAAGAAATTGCAACACCTATAGAACGAATAGTTAATGAAATTATAAGCATTACTACACCTATCCATAAGTATTCACCAACTAGTGATGGATTTATAGCCATTCCAACAAAGGCAAAAAGATATAATTTACCATATTTCCAAACCACATTTATTCCATCTTGAAGTTTCTTAGCTAAATCATTTAAATAAGTTCTTAAAAAGAAACCATAAATCATTATAGTTAATAGTGAGTTAAAGGATGATAAATGAAATTGATTTTCTACATATCTAATTGCTATACAAATACCTAAAGAAAAAATAACTCTAAATGTATTGTTATCAATTTTTGATAATATTCCTTTAGTTATGTAGGCAAGGATAAAGCCAACTACTATACTTATAAGTATTGCTATAGGTATTGAAATTAATTCTGATGCAATAGATATAGATTCACCACTAATACCAGACATATATATGCCTATAAAAGTTGTAAATAAAGTTATGGCTACTGTATCATCAGCTGAAGCTCCAACTAAAAGCATTTGAGGAATTGCTTTATCTTGACCTATTTTTCTATTAATTAAATCTACCATAGAAGGTACTAAAACAGCTGGACTTACTGCAGCTATTATAAAGCCTAATATAGCTCCTTGAACAAAGGAGAATTTTAAAAATATCGTAGATAAAAATGCAATTGCCAATCCCTCAAGGGTTGCAGGAACAATACTTAATAAAACTGCGGGCCTTCCAATTTCCTTCATTTGATCTAAGCGTATACCAAGACCACCTATAAATAAAACCGTTACTAAAGCAATATCCTTAATATATGTAGAAATACTTAATGTAGCTTCTGGTACTATATTAAGAAAAGCAGGTCCTATAAACATTCCTAGTAAAATCATGCCTATAAGTGAAGGAAGTTTTAAAAATTCAACCAATTTGCCAATATAATTTGCCAGTAGACCTATTACTATTAAACTTAAGATAATTATTAAAACATTCATTTGTTAAGCCTCCTGTAGAATATAATATAAGTAATGATATTTAAGAAATAAAAAAAGCTAATAATTTCCACAACAAAAAGAGTTGTAGAAGTCATTAGCTATAATAAGCGGTTTTGATAAATATCAAGGGAGAACTTCATTCCCTACGAGGATAAATTATATCATATAGGGTTCTGTAGCACAATGTAAAATAAATAATTCTACATTTTAATAAAGAAACTGATTAAATAGCCCATAAAAACAACTAAATTCTGAATATTAAATTAAATTTCAAATTTAAAATTTAAATATTCTGAATTTTATTGTATAATCAAAGAAAAATCAAGGAGAAAAAATATATGAATTTTGAGAAGAAAAGAGAGTTTATAATTAACGTAATTTATTTATTAATAATTGGAGCAATAATCTATATAGCTATTAAATACGCTCTTGGTTGGTTTTTACCCTTTGTAATAGGTTTTGGTATAGCCTTTATGTTAAAACCTCTTATTAATATGCTAACAAAGAAGTTGAAAATTAATAGAAAAATAGTGGCAGGAATTACTGTATTATTATTTTATGCAACAGTAGGAGCAGTATTTACATTAATTATAGTAAAAGTATTTATTGCATTAAAAGATGTATTTATACAACTTCCTGATGTATATAAAAATAGTATTGAACCAATTATATTTAATATTTCTAATAATGTTGATGATTGGATAATTAAATTAGACCCTACATTAGTTGATACTTTTAGAGAAATGATATCATCTATAGCAAAATCCATAGGAACAATTATATCTAGCATATCATCAGGAGTGGTATCCTTTGTTTCAGCAACAGTTTCAATGGTGCCAAGTTTCTTTATTATGTTGATATTTACAATTATATCTTCTTTCTTCTTTGCTATGGATTATGTAAAAATAACAGGATTTATAACAAAGCAATTTTCACCTAAGACGAGAGCTATATTTTTTGAAGTTAAAGATTACATTGTTGGTACATTATTTAAGTTTGTAAAGGCATATTCTATGATAATTACAATAACCTTTATAGAACTATCAATTGGACTTTCAATAGTAAGAGTAGAAAATGCAATTACAATTGCCTTATTAATTGCTTGTGTGGATATATTACCTGTTCTTGGTACAGGAGGAATAGTAATACCTTGGATATTTATAGAGTTATTTAAAGGAAATATACCATTAGCAATAGGATTAACTATAATTTATGTTACTATTACAGTTGTTAGAAATATAATTGAACCAAAGATAGTTGGTCAGCAAGTGGGGTTACATCCAATAATAATGTTAGTTTGTATCTTTATTGGAGCGAGACTATTTGGGTTCTTAGGAATATTTGCTTTACCAATTATGGTTATAATATTAAAAAATTTAAACGATACTGGAAAAATTAAAATACTTAAGTAAAAGATGAAATAAATAAGTTTGTTTTTTAAAACAAAAAATATTATTATTAGTTTATAAAAGAAATGAGGTGAGGAATTTATGATGATGAATACTCACAAGTCTTTAGCTATTTCTTTTGTTGAAAATGTAGAGTTAAATAAAAGTTTTTTAATTAATTATAAGCATTTTATATGGGGAAATCTAAAGCCAGATTCAGTATCAAAATATAAGTTTAAAAAACATTATTTTGATGAAAGTTTTAATATGATAGTAAATAAAATACAGTTTCTATCTTCATTATCTGTAGATGATATATTTATTATTTATTCTATAGGTAAATTTAATCAAGAATTAGGTGTTATATGCCACTTTTTATGTGATTATTTTTGTATACCTCATTATCAAAGGTGGGAGTTTAAAAGCCCTGGTGCAGTTAAGGATCATGTTTTATATGAAAATGATTTAAATAAATTTTCTAAAACACATAAGGTTAGAAAGGAATTAAATACTTCATTAACTTGTGATGATATAAGAGTGTATATATATAGTCTTCAAAAGGAATATGAAGGAATAGTTTCTTATGAAAAAGACCTACAATATGCAAGTCATATATGTAATACAATAATTAACTTGATTTTAGATGAAGTAATTTTAAATCAAAAGCTTAAGGAAAATATTGCATTAGTAATATAATAAGTGCAAGGAAGCTAAAATGTAGTTTTTCAGACTATAGACAAAAAGGATATTTTCATTCTTGAAAATATTCTTTTTGTTTTTTAAAGAATTTTTTTTATAATGTTGACTAAAATAATAGGATAAGCATATAATAATGTTAAAAGAACATATGAACAATTATTCATATATTTAAATGAAATGGAGGAATAGAAATGGGAGAAAATAAAGTGGAAAGCTGTAATTGTACAATAATTCATAAGGATATTGTGGAGAAGGTTAGAAAAAGTTTACCAGATGAAGAAGTACTATATGACTTAGCAGATTTATTTAAGGCTTTTAGCGATTCAACTAGAATAAAAATACTACATGCATTATTTAAAGAAGAATTATGTGTATGTGATTTAGCAGCTTTATTAGATATGACTCAATCAGCTATTTCTCATCAACTTAGAGTATTAAAAAGTAATAGATTAGTTAAATTCAGAAGAGATGGAAAAGTTATATATTATTCCTTAGCAGATGATCATATAAAACATATTTTCCATGAAGGCTTTAAGCATATTTTAGAATAGGAAAGTGGTGATAACTATGAATAAAAATGAAATAAAATTGATTTTATCAGGATTAACTTGTGCTAATTGTGCAAATAAAATAGAAACTAGAGTTAATAATTTAGAAGGTGTTAAAGAGGCAAGTTTAAACTTTACTACATCTACCTTAACTATAGAAGGAAATAGCAATGAAGAATTAATGGATATTATTCTTAAGGCAAAAGAAATAATAAACAAACTAGAACCTGAAGTTAAGGTATTTCACAAAGATGAAGAAAATGTAGTAATAGAAAATGTAAATAGATGTACTAGTAAAACATGTTCAGTAGAAAATAATATTTCAAATAAAGATCAAGGACATACTTCCAAGAAGGAAGATTCACATAGCCATGAACATTCTCATAATGAAGCTATAAATTTAAAAGAGAATTTAAGCTTAATAATTGGAGCCATAATTTTTGCAGTAGCAATGGTCTTAGATAGAGATTCAATAATAACATTAGTTTTATTTATATTAAGTTATTTATTAATAGGTGGTAATGTAATTTTAACAGCAGTTAAAAATATATTAAGAGGAGAAGTATTTGATGAAAACTTCTTAATGACTATTGCAACTTTAGGAGCATTCTTTATTGGTGAATACCCAGAAGGCGTAGCAGTTATGTTATTTTATGAAATAGGGGAGTTATTCCAATCTTATGCTGTTAATAGATCAAGGAAATCAATAACTTCACTTATGAATATTAGAGCAGATTATGCCAATGTAATAAGAAATGGAAATGAAGAAAAAGTAAATCCTGAAACAGTTAGTATAGATGAAGTAATTCTTGTAAAACCTGGTGAAAGAGTTCCTTTAGATGGAATAATTATAAAAGGAAATAGCTTTGTAGATACATCAGCTCTTACTGGCGAATCAGTACCGAGAGAAGTCTTTGAAGGTGAAGATATTTTAGCTGGTTTTATTAATACTAATGGAGTTTTAAATATTAAAGTAACTAGAAATTTTAAGGAGTCCACAGTATCAAGAATATTAGAATTAGTTGAAAATGCTTCTAATAAAAAGGCACCAACAGAAAAGTTTATAACTAGATTCTCAAGGTATTATACTCCAGTAGTAGTATTTTCAGCTTTAGCTTTAGCGATAATACCACCTTTTGTTTTAAATAATGGAACATTTAATGAGTGGTTATCTAGAGCCTTAATATTCTTAGTAGTATCTTGTCCATGTGCCTTAGTAGTATCTATTCCTCTTGGATTATTTGCGGGAATAGGTGGAGCATCAAGAAAGGGTATACTAGTTAAAGGTGGCAATTATTTAGAAGCATTAAAGGATGTAAATACAGTTGTATTTGATAAAACTGGAACTTTAACAAAGGGAGTTTTCAAAGTAACAGAAGTAAATAATGTGAATATAGATAAAGAAGAATTAATAAGGATAGCTGCTATTTCAGAAAGTCTATCCAACCATCCAATTGCACAATCTATAATTAAAGAATATGGTAAGGAAGTAGACTCAAAAGAATTAGTTAATTATGAAGAAATTTCTGGACATGGAGTAAAAACTTCTTTAGAAGGAAATGAAATATTAGTTGGTAACTACAAGCTAATGGAAAAGTTTAATATAAACTATGAAAATATTAATTCTATTGGAACTATAGTTCATATAGCTATTAATAGAGAATATAAAGGAAATATAGTTATTTCTGATGAAATCAAGGAAGGTTCTAAAGCAGCTATAAAAGGATTGAAGGATATAGGAGTTTCACAAACAGTAATGCTAACTGGTGATAATAAAACTGTTGGAGAAAAAGTAGCAGGAATAGTAGGCCTAGATAAAGTGTATGCTGAATTATTACCAGGTGATAAGGTAGAAAAAGTAGAAGAAATAATTGAAAGTAATAATTCTCAAGGAAAAGTAATATTCGTAGGAGATGGAATAAATGATGCCCCAGTATTAGCAAGAGCAGATATAGGTGTTGCTATGGGTGGTATAGGTTCTGATGCAGCAATTGAAGCAGCAGATGTAGTTCTTATGAATGATAATCCAGAAGCCTTAGTTTCAGCAATAAAGATAGCTAGAAAAACTAATAAAATTTTATGGCAAAATATAATATTTGCATTAGGAGTAAAGATATTAGTTTTAATCTTAGGAGCCTTTGGATTAGCTAATATGTGGGAAGCTGTATTTGCAGATGTTGGAGTTACAGTACTTGCAGTAATAAACTCAACAAGGTGCTTAAAATAGATAAGATATAAATATTAGAATGGTAATATTTTCACAATCAACAATAATATGAGAAATTAGTTTACCTGTGAAATTTTGTAGAGATTTGGGGTTAAAGGAGTTAAGAAATAAAATTTGCATAGGTAAACTTTTTTGTTGACAAATTTCATCAAATTACGTATAATTATTTGAGTTGAGAACATTCAGGCATAAGGGAAGCATACAAAATTACTTTTGTTTATAACGCGTAATTTTGCAAATTTGAGACTTATGTATAACGGATCTGCTACGTTATACATAAGTCTAATTTTTTGTGTATATTTAATTTAATTTAAAATATTTATTTTATAAAAACAAAAGTATAAAATTAAGGTTTTTATATATTTAAAATAGTTTGTTAAATAGATAACTTAAGTTGTTTTAAAATCAAAACAAAAGTGTTAGAATAATAGTATATATATATATTTGAATAATCGTGTTTTAAATAAAAAATAAAAATTAGGAGAAATTATATGGAAAAGAAAAAAAATATTTCAATGGCAGTAATTAAGAGATTGCCAAAGTATCATAGATATTTACAAGAGTTACTAAAAAATGATGTAGATAGAATATCTTCAAAAGAGTTAGGTGAAAAAATTGGTTTTACTGCATCACAAATCAGACAAGATTTAAACTGTTTTGGAGATTTCGGACAGCAAGGATATGGTTATAATGTTAAGGATCTTTATAATCAAATTAGTATTATTTTAGGATTAAATAGAGAATATAGTGCTGTAATTGTTGGAGCAGGTAATATAGGTCAGGCAATTGCAAACTACAGTAGATTTACACAGACTGGGTTAAATATTACAGCTATATTTGATGCAAATCCTAAATTAATAGGAATGAGAATAAGAGACATAGAAATTCAAGATATTGATGCTTTAAAAACATATTTAATGGAAAATTCAATTGATATAGGTATTATTTGTGTACCTAGAATAAATGCACAGAAAGTTTGTGATATTTTAGTCGAAAATGGTGTAACTGGTATATGGAATTTTGCACCAGTTGACTTATCTGTACCAAAAGAAGTTACAGTGGAAAATGTACACTTGTCTGAAAGCTTGTTAACACTTATATATCTGCTAAATGACAAAGATGAGTGTAAGTGATTACATTAAGATTTTATCTTAATTTTCAAATAATTATTGAAAAAGAATTTTCAAAAGATTATAATAATAATTGAAGCCTATGCTTCAATTATTTTTTTGAGGGGATTGTTAATCTTATAACAATTTATTCAGATGCAAAAATATTATAATGTTTTAAAATAAAATAATTATAATTAAAAAGGAGGACCTTAAATGGAATTAAAAAACATAATTCTTGAAAAAGAAGGACACTTAGCAATCGTGACTATTAATAGACCTAAAGCTTTAAATGCATTGAACTCAGAAACATTAAAAGACTTAAATGTAGTACTAGATGACTTAGAAAAAGACAATAATATATATACTGTTATACTAACAGGCTCTGGAGAAAAAGCATTTGTTGCCGGTGCAGATATTTCAGAAATGAAAGATCTTTCAGAAGAAGAAGGTAAAAAATTTGGTCTTTTAGGAAATGAAGTTTTCAGAAGATTAGAAAAGTTAGACAAGCCTGTTATTGCAGCAATATCTGGATTCGCTCTTGGTGGGGGATGTGAATTAGCAATGGCTTGTGATATTAGAATAGCTTCAGAAAAAGCAAGATTTGCTCAACCAGAAGCTGGTCTTGGAATAACACCAGGTTTTGGTGGAACACAAAGATTACCTAGATTAGTGGGTGAGGGAAAAGCTAAGGAGCTTATTTACACATGTGCAATGGTAAAGGCTGATGAAGCTTTAAGAATAGGCTTAGTAAATAAAGTTGTTCCTCTTGAAAGCTTAATGGATGAAGCTAAGGCTATGGCAAATGCAATTATGGCAAATGCACCTATAGCTGTTAAATTATGCAAAGATGCTATAAATAGAGGAATGCAAGTAGATATAGATAATGCAATTGAAATTGAAGCAGAGGATTTCGGCAAATGCTTTGCAACTGAAGATCAAAAAGAAGGAATGACAGCTTTTATTGAAAAGAGAGCTAAAAATTTTTCTAATAAATAGTCAGAATAAAAACAAAATAAAAAATAGTTAAAAAGTTAAACAAAACTTATTTTTAAAGCAAAAGGGTACAATATCAAGGAGGTATAATTAATGAATTTTCAATTAACTAGAGAACAAGAATTAGTAAAAAAAATGGTTAGAGAATTCGCTGTGAAGGAAGTTAAACCAATAGCTGCTGAGATTGATGAAACAGAAAGATTCCCTATGGAAAATGTTGAAAAGATGGCTAAGATTGGGATGATGGGGATTCCATTCTCTAAGGAATATGGTGGAGCTGGTGGAGACACTCTTTCATACATAATTGCAGTAGAAGAATTATCAAAAGTATGTGCAACTACAGGGGTTATAGTTTCCGCTCACACATCTTTATGCGCGTCTTTAATAGATCAATTTGGTAATAAAGATCAAAAAGAAAAGTATTTAAAAGATTTAGCAACTGGTAAAAAGATAGGTGCTTTTGGTTTAACTGAGCCAGGTGCTGGAACAGATGCAGCAGGACAACAAACTATAGCTGTTTTAGATGGAGACAATTATATATTAAATGGATCAAAGATATTTATTACAAATGGAGGAGTTGCTGAAACATTTATTGTATTTGCAATGACTGATAAGAGTAAGGGTACAAAAGGTATATCTGCATTTATAGTTGAAAAGGACTTTGAAGGATTCTCAATTGGAAAGAAAGAAGACAAACTTGGTATTAGAGGATCTTCAACTACAGAATTAGTAATGAACAATTGTGTAGTTCCTAAAGAAAATTTAATAGGACAAGAAGGTAAGGGCTTTGGTATAGCAATGAAGACTTTAGATGGAGGAAGAATTGGTATAGCAGCTCAAGCATTAGGAATAGCTGAAGGAGCTTATGAAGAAGCTGTTAATTATATGAAGGAAAGAAAACAATTCAATAGACCATTAGCTGCTTTCCAAGGATTACAATGGATGATAGCAGAAATGGATACTAAAATTGAAGCAGCTAGACATCTTGTATATAAAGCAGCATGGCTTAAGGAAAATAAGCTTCCATATTCAGTAGATGCAGCAAGAGCTAAGCTTTATGCAGCAGAAGTAGCTATGGATGTTACTACTAAGGCTGTTCAAATCTTTGGTGGATATGGATACACTAAGGAATATCCAGTTGAAAGAATGATGAGAGATGCTAAGATAACTGAAATATATGAAGGAACTTCAGAAGTTCAAAAGATGGTTATTTCAGGAAGCGCTTTAAGATAAGGGGAGGATTTATAAATGAATATAGTAGTTTGTTTAAAACAAGTTCCAGATACAACAGCTGTTAAAATTGATCCAAAAACAGGAACACTTATAAGAGATGGTGTGCCATCAATAATAAATCCAGAAGATAAGCATGCATTAGAAGCTGCATTAACTATAAAGGATAATGTAGGAGGAAAGGTTACAGTTATAAGCATGGGACCTCCTCAAGCAAAAGATGCTTTAAGAGAAGCTTTATGTATGGGTGCAGATGAAGCAATTCTTGTAACAGATAGAGCTTTTGCAGGTGCTGATACTTTAGCAACATCTAAGACATTAGCATGTGCTTTAAAGAATTTAGAATATGATATAGTATTTGCTGGTAGACAAGCTATCGATGGAGATACAGCTCAAGTTGGACCAGAAATTGCAGAACATTTAAATATACCTCAAGTAACATATGTACAAGATGTAAAGGTAGAGGAAGATGGCTTATTAATAAATAGAGCTTTAGAAGATGGATATGAACTTATTAAAGTTCAAACTCCTGTTCTTTTAACAGCTATTAAAGAGTTAAATGAACCAAGATATATGAATGTTAGATATATATTTGATACAGCAAACAAAGAAATTCAACTTTGGTCAGCAGACAACATTGAAATAAGTAAAGATGAGTTAGGACTTAAGGGTTCACCAACAAAGGTTAAGAAGACTATGACTAAAGAGACAAAGGGTGCTGGAGAGTTAATAAATGAAGCTCCTCAAGAAGCTGTAAAATATGTATTAGGAAAATTAAAAGAAAAACATTACATCTAAGATATATGGGAGGTAAAGAAGATGAATATTGCAGATTACAAAGGCGTTTGGGTATTTGCTGAGCAAAGAGAAGGAGAACTTCAAAAGGTTTCTCTTGAATTACTTGGTGAAGGTAGAAAGATTGCAGATAAATTAGGCGTAAAGTTAACAGCTTTATTATTAGGGGATAATGTAAAAGCATTAGCAGATACATTAGGTAGACATGGAGCAGATGAAGTATTAGTTGCAGAAAGCAAATTATTAGAGCACTATACTACTGATGGATATACAAAAGTTATTTGCGATTTAGCAAATGACAAAAAACCAGGAATAATATTTATTGGTGCAACATTTATTGGAAGAGATTTAGGACCTAGAGTTGCAGCAAGATTATCAACAGGTTTAACAGCAGACTGTACAGTTTTAGATGTGGATGTAGAAAAAGCAGATTTACTTGCTACAAGACCAGCATTTGGTGGAAACTTAATGGCAACAATTGTTTGTCCAGATCATAGACCACAAATGGCAACAGTAAGACCCGGAGTATTCTCAAAACTTCCTGATGAAGAAAGAAACTTCACAGTTGAAGAAGTAGAAGTGAAATTAGAAGATTCAGATATCAGAACTAAAATAGTAGAAATAGTTAAAGAAGCTAAAGAAATTGTAGATATAAGTGAAGCAAACTTTATAGTTTCAGGTGGTAGAGGTGTTGGTTCTAAGGAGAATTTTGCTATCCTAGAAGAGTTAGCTGAAGCTTTAGGTGGTACAATAGCAGGATCAAGAGCAGCAGTTGAAAATGGATGGATAGAAAGAGATTACCAAGTTGGACAAACTGGTAAGACTGTAAGACCTAATATATATATAGCTTGCGGTATTTCAGGAGCTATTCAACACGTAGCAGGTATGCAAGAATCAGATATGATAATAGCAATAAATAAAGATGCTACAGCTCCAATTATGCAAACAGCAGATTACGCAATAGTTGGTGATTTATTTAAAATAGTGCCTGAAATGATAGCTCAAATAAAAGAGTTGAAAGAAGATTAATAGATAATGAATAATGCGTAATGCATAATTTCAGATGATTTTAAATCTAAAATTATGCATTATCAATTATAAATTATTCATTAAATAATAGGAGGTTTTTTTATGGAAAAGATTTTTGTAATTGGTGCAGGAACTATGGGTGCAGGCATAGTTCAAGCTTTTGCTCAAAAAGGATATGAAGTAATTGTTAGAGATATAAAGGATGAATTTGTTGAAAGAGGAATAAATGGAATCAACAAAGGCTTATCTAAATTAGTTGCAAAGGGAAAAATGAGTGAAGAAGATAAGGATGCTATTTTAGGCAGAATTTCTGGAACTACTGATTTAGCTCTTGCTGCAGATTGTGATTTAGTAATTGAAGCTGCTGTAGAAAATATGGAAATTAAGAAGAGTATATTTGCAGAGTTAGATGGAATATGTAAGGAATCTACAATTTTAGCTTCTAATACATCATCTTTATCAATAACTGAAGTTGCATCAGCAACAAAGAGACCTGATAAAGTTATAGGAATGCATTTCTTTAATCCAGCTCCAGTAATGAAGCTAGTTGAAGTTATAAGAGGAATGGCAACATCAGATGAAACTTTCAACGCTGTAAAAGAATTATCAGTTGCAATTGGTAAGGAACCAGTAGAAGTTGCAGAAGCTCCAGGATTTGTAGTTAACAGAATACTTATTCCTATGATAAATGAAGCTTCATTTATTTTACAAGAAGGAATAGCTTCAGTTGAAGATATAGATACATCAATGAAATATGGTGCAAACCATCCAATGGGACCTTTAGCTTTAGGAGATCTTATAGGACTAGATGTATGCTTAGCAATAATGGATGTTTTATATAATGAAACAGGAGATACTAAGTATAGAGCAAGTAATCTTTTAAGAAAATATGTTAGAGCTGGATATCTTGGAAGAAAAACAGGCAGAGGTTTTTACACTTACTAAAATTAAGATATATATTACAAAGAAAAGTTGTTGCACTAAAATGCAACAACTTTTCTTTGCTTATAAATAATATATTTTTAATAATATAAATTATTGTTTATAAAATTTATTAACTATATGATATAATTAATTTCAGATAAAAAGAGAATAATTTGTAAAAATTTAAGGGAAACCTAAGGTAGTAATTAATATGAGGTGAAAATATGGATTATAGAAATGTAAAGTTTGAAGATAATAAAGTTATAATTGAAGGAGTAAAAAACTTTAATATAAAACAAATATTAGAGTGTGGTCAATGTTTTAGATGGGATAAGATAAGTGATGAAAATTATATAGTTGTTGCTTTTGGAAGAGTAATTGAAGTAGCTCAAAATAATGATGAAGTAATAATATATAATTCAAATGAAGATGATTTTAATAATATTTGGTTAAATTATTTTGATTTAGAAAGAAATTATGATGATATCAAAGATGTATTAGCAAAGGATGAAATATTAAGAAAAAGTGTTGAATTTGGTTATGGTATTAGAATATTAAATCAAGATCCCTTTGAAATGCTTATAAGTTTTATAATTTCTGCAAGAAATAGTATTCCTTCAATAAAGAAAACTGTAAAGAAAATATGCGAAAACTGGGGAGAAAGAATAGAGTATAAAGGAGAAGAATATTATACATTTCCAAGTCCTAAAGCTATAAAAAATGCTACATTAGAAGAAATTCAAGGTACAGGAGCATCTTTTAGGAGCAAGTACATAATTGATACAATAAAAAAGGTTAATGATGCAATAGAGGTAAAAGAAGATATGCTAATTAATCCTGATAAATATACAGAAAGACCTGAAATTCTTGATTTCGATTTAGAATATATAAAGAGCTTAAATGATGATGATTGCCATATAGCACTACAAAAGTTTATGGGAGTTGGAGCAAAGGTTGCAGATTGTATAATGCTATTTTCAATGGCAAAACACTCTTCTTTCCCAGTAGATGTATGGGTTAAGAGAGCTATGATTCATTTTTATGTTGCACCAGACGTATCATTAAATAAAATGAGAGTTTTTGCAAGAGATAAGTTTGGAGCTTTATCAGGAATGGCTCAGCAGTATCTTTTCTACTATGCAAGAGAAAATAAGATAGAGGTATAAAGCAATAAAAATTGTAGTAAGGGATTAGAAATAAACAGAATTATTGACTAAGTACATATAAAAAAATAAAATAAAGAAGTAACTAATTTTGTTTAACCATTATTACTTACTAATTTAAGGGATAACACCTATTGCTCCTATAATAGGTGTTATTTCCATTTTATTAAGAAATAATAAAAAGTATTGATTATATATACATTTTTTTGTAAAATAATAAAAAGAGTTAATCCCTTAATATATAAATAAACTTATTAAAAACAAAAATAGCACCCAGTTATATGCTGGGTGTTATTTTTTATATGGAATAATTAACAATTAAATAATATAATGTATAAAAGAATAAAAATTGTAGTAACAAGCTAAAAATGGAAATAAATATTGACTGAATATATGGATAGATTATAAAATAAAAAAGCTAAATACCAATATGTTATTAATCTATATAAATTTTACTAAAAAAGGTAAAAGTCCTTAAAGTAACATCTATTGTTCTAAGATAGATGTTACACCCCTAAGTATAGAAAATAACTTCTTAAAAATCATAAAAAACAAAAATAAAAAAGGATAATATCTAATCCCCTTTCCACATTAGATATTATCCTTTTTGCTATAATCTCATTTTTACTTGTAAAAATAAAATATACCATTAAAAAATATTTGCAAGAGAAAATAAGATATATGTGTAGAATTTTAGCAATATAATAATATTGGAAAAGAAGTTTTTTAAAGATATAATTAATTTGTAGGCTTTAATATTATATAAATAAATACTTATACTTTAATTGAGCTAGTTATATAACCACATAATAATTATGCCTACCTTATAATTATAAAGTGTAGGGGGATAAATTATGTATTACTTAGGAATTGATGGTGGCGGGACTAAGACAAAGTACTTATTAGTTGATGAAAATTTAAAGAAGGTAGCAGAAAGTGAAGGTTCAACCATTCATATTCATCAAGTTGGTATTGAAGGTATTAAAACTCAAATAACAGAAAATCTTTCCCAAATTTGTAACGAAGCAAAAATATCTATAGATGATATAAAATATATCTTTGCTGGAGTTCCAGGCTATGGAGAAAGTAAAAGTGATATGGAGATCATTGATAAAGCTTTTAAAGAAATTATTAAGGTTCCATATTCAATAGACAATGATGCTGTTAATGGATGGGCTGGAGGTACCGCTTGTAAACCAGGAGTTAATGTGGTTGCTGGAACAGGAAGTATAGCCTATGGAAGAAATAAAGAAGGAAAATTAGCTAGATGTGGTGGGTTTGGACCAGGAATAGGTGACGATGGAAGTGCTTATTGGATAGCTTTAAGAACAATTAATGAATACACTAAGCAAAAGGATGGAAGAAAAGAAAAAACAGTACTAGTAGATATTTTAGAAAAAGAATATGGAGTTACTTATAAATATGAAATAGTAGATATAGTATTTAATAAGTTAAAGTTTAATAGAACAGATTTGGCTAAATTTTCAACTATATGTTTCTTAGCAGCTGAGGCAGGATGTACAGATTGCAAGAAAATATTTGAAGATGCAGCTGAAGCTATATTTGAGCATATAAATGCAATATCGAAAGAACTAAATTTTACTGATGAGTTTGTAGTATCATATACTGGAGGAGTATTTAAGGCAGGAGATTATGTTTTAAATCCTTTAAAAGAATTAATTAAAAAGTCAGGATTAAAATGTTATTTACAAGAACCAGCTTTAGATCCATGGAATGGCTCTGCTCTACTTGCATATACCTTAGCAGGTAACAAAGTTCCTTATAATATAAAAGAAATTATAAAATAAAATTATAATAATAAACTGTTATATATTATTAAAATTAATAGTATTTAACAGTTTATTAATTTTTTTTATTTAAAAATAATGTTATAATACCAAATGGTGATGGTATGAGGATTATTAATGGTAAGTTATACTTACTAATGATTTTGGTATTTGTGTTATTGATTTTATTTACATGGAAAATAATAGAAAAAATATTGAAAATAAAGCAATAAGCCAAGTTTTATATGTAATTCCTATATTGTGTCTATTGTTATTTATATATATGAAATTTATATTTAAAATCAAAAATGTAAAAATATACTTCTTTGATACATTAAATTTATCGTTTTTTTCAACCATAATAATGTTGTTAGCAGTGCAAATAAGTAAAAATATAATTTTATTTATAAGAGATAAAACGCTATCAACTAAATATGGAGGTAAGAAATTAACAAATAAAGAATTAGATTATATAAATAATAAAGAAGATGCGAATTCTATTTTATGGAGCTATATACTTACTTTTATAATTTGTGGAATTATATATAGTATAACAGGTGATTTTATATCTAATGAAAACAAGTTATTAGAGACAGTACTAATAGCTTTCTTTAGTACAATGTGCTATTGGTTTATTTCTAAAAAAATTTTTACAAGTATTAAATAAAACTAAACATTTATTTTATTTTGGAAACTTTAAGAAGGTGAGTTTCTATTTTTTTTATTCAAATTGGAAAAGTTTTGCAATGGAATTTTAAATTATATTCAAAAATAATAATAATTTACATAATAAAATTTACAAAAAATGGAGAAAATAACATTGACAATTTATGGAACATACATTTATAATATCTATAAGTGGTAATTACCACTTATAGATATTATTTATTGAAGGAGGTGTTATTCGGAAATTAGAATAACAAATGATAACTAGTGCTGCGTATGAGGTTTATTATTAAGTATATAAATATTATATTAACAGACTTCATTTTAATTCAAATAATCCTTTTCAGACTATAAAATAAAAAGAAGGACAATATAAAATACATCAAAGATTAGTCATTAAAAATTTGCATATCATATTTAATTTACTAATTATTCTCAGAAAAACTCACATAAGATAAGTTCAAATTTGTATAAAAACTTTTAGATATAGAAACATATTAAATTAGGATAGAAATTATAAAAATGAAAAGTGGGGAGAATTATGAAGAAAAAAATGTTAGTAGAAAGGTTAACAGCACTGTCTATAACTACTGTTTTTGCATCGGGGATAGCAATTCAACCAATTTCAGCTTATGGATATTCTTTAGAGCCTAATTATATAATACAAAATATAAACAATCAAATTCAAGTAAACGAATACAGTATTATTGGTGGAGTTAAAAGTTATAAGCAATTAGATAATAAGGTTACTTTTGAAATGACTACAGGTGAGAAAGTAAGAGTATCAGTATTAGATAATGATATATTTAGAATATATATGGATCCAAGCGGTGTGTTTCAAGAAGATGCAACTCCTAATTCAGCGAATCATACAACAAAAATTATTGAGAAAAAAGAGAGTGAATATACCAATGTACAACCAACAGTACAAGATGGGGATATTATAAAGGTTTCTACTGAAGCCATTGAGTTAAGGATTGAAAAATCAACAGGTAAGATGGAGTTAATTAATAAAAAGAATAATAAGATTATTTGGAAAGAAGCAGAACCATTAAAATATAAGAGTGATGAAACTATTCAAACATTAGAAGCTAATGAAGATGAATATTTTTATGGTGGAGGGCAACAAAACGGAAGATTTTCTCATAAAGGTAAAACAATTAACATAAAAAATGAAAATAATTGGGTAGATGGAGGTGTTTCAAGTCCAACACCATTTTATTTTTCTACAAATGGTTATGGTGTTATGAGGAATACCTTTAAGCCTGGGCAGTATGACTTTGAATCAACTGAAGAAGGTAAGGTATTAACTAAGCATTCCGAAAAACGTTTTGATGCTTATTATTTTATAGATGAAACTCCAACCAATATTATAAATAAATTTACTGATTTAACAGGAAAAGCAATATTATTACCAGAGTATTCATTTTATATTGGTCATGCTAACGCATATGCTAGAGACTGGGTAAATGATGAAACAGGTCAAGAATCTCAAACACAAAAAGCTGGGTTTGATCGTCAAGAAACCTTAATGGTAGATGCTAAAAAAGTTATAGATGAACATATTAGTAATGATATGCCTATAGGTTGGTTTTTACCTAATGATGGATATGGAGCTGGATATGGACGTGCAGATACTATTGATGGAAATATAGCCTTACTAAAAGAATTTGTTGATTATTCAAAAAGTAAAGGCGTTCAAGTTGGACTTTGGACACAAAGTAGCTTAAAACCAACTGGAGTTGGAGAAGCTTATTTACAACGTGATATAGATAAAGAGGTTGGTGTTGCTGGAACAAATGCCGTTAAAACAGATGTAGCATGGGTAGGAGCTGGATATTCATTTGCATTAAACGCTGTTAGACAAGCTGCTGAAGGGATAGAAAATAATTCAGTAGATAGAGCTAGACCATTTGTAATATCTTTAGATGGATGGGCTGGGACTCAAAGGTATGCTGGAATTTGGTCTGGAGATCAATATGGAGGAAATTGGGAGTATATTCGTTTCCATATACCAACTTATATTGGTTCAGGGTTATCTGGTCAACCAAATGTAGGATCAGATATAGATGGTATTTTTGGAGGAAATAGTTTAATACAAACAAGAGATATTCAATGGAAGGCATTTACTCCAATTGAAATAGATATGGATGGCTGGGGAAGTAATGATAAAACGCCATATGTATTTGGGGAGCCATATACTTCAATAAATCGTATGTATTTAAAATTAAAGGCAGAAATGATGCCATATAATTATACTATTGCAAATGAAGCAACCACAGATGGTGTACCTATGATAAGAGCAATGATGTTAGAGTATCCTAATGAATATACTTATGGAACAGATACTCAATATCAATATATGTGGGGAGAGAACTTGTTAGTTGCACCTATATATCAGAACACTTCATCTGATTCAAAAGGAAATGATATACGTAATGATATATACCTTCCTGATGAAGATCAAATATGGATTGACTATTTTACAGGAAAGCAATATAGAGGTGGTGGTGTATTAAATAATTTTGATGCACCAGTTTGGAAATTACCTTTATTTGTTAAGAATGGAGCTATAATTCCTATGGCTAATGAGAATAATAATCCAGAAGAAATAGATGATTCACAAAGAAAATTTGAAGTATATCCAAGTGGAAATACTAGTTTTGAAGTATATGAAGATGATGGATTAACAACAGATTATAAAGAAGGAAAATCTGCAACAACAGTGATAACCTCATCAGCGCCTAAGAGTGGTAAAGGAAAGGCTGTTATAAAGGCTGGGTTGTTAAAAGGTGATTATGAAGGTATAGTTACAGAAAGAACAACTGAATTTACAATAAATGCAAGTGAAAAACCAACAGATTTGTCATTAAAAGTTGGGAATAAAAATGTTTCAATGAAAGAAGCAGCATCTTTAGAAGAGTTTAATAATGGTACAAATTTATATTTTTATGATGAAAGTCCAAATTTAAATAAATATTCTACAGAAGAATCAGATTTTCAAGATGTAGAGATAATTACAACACCTAAACTTTATGTAAAAGCAGAGAAAACAGATGTAACAATTAATACAGTTGAGCTTACAATTAATGATTTCGTAAATGCTCAAGATATATCTAAAAATGAATTAAATACAGATTTAAGTACTCCTACAAATTTCACTGCACCTAAAGAGTTAATAACTTCAAATTCCATTAATTTAACATGGGATAAAGTAGAAGGAGCAGAATCTTATGAAGTTGAAATTGATGGAATTATACAGAAAAATATATTATCAACACAATATATTCATAATGCTTTAGATTTTGATACTGAATATAATTATCGTATTCGCAGTGTAAATAAAGATGGATATTCAGCTTGGAGTAATAAGTTAACAGTAAAAACTAATTTAGATCCATATAGGAATGTTCCTAAAAATATGACTGTAACTTGGAGTGAAGGTAATTATAGCAGTGATGTAGCAGCAAATGCTATAGACGGAAATGATACTTCTCAATTCCATTCAGCAGGAAATGCTATTGATAAGCCATTTATAATTGATATGCAAAAAGCTTATCAAATTGATAAATTAGATTTACTATTTAGAAATAATGGAAATGGATCGGTAAAACGAGCAGAAATATATAGCAGCATAGATGGAGTAAATTATCAAAAAGTATTTACTAATGCAAGCGATTCTGGGAATACAGCTTGGGTTACAGATGGTGAAGTTAAAACTATTAATTTTACTACTCCAGTTAAAGCACGATACTTTAAGATTGTAACAAAAGAGTCAATTGGTAATTTCTTAACTATGAAAGAATTTAGACCTTATATGGTAGATGGAACTAAGGGGCAATTTGTTGGCGATTGGAATAATGGTGGAACATTAGAAGAAGGAGACTTAACCTTCCTTCAAAATTATACAGGATTATCATCTGTAGATGCTGATTGGAATTATGTATCAATGGCTGATTTAAACTTTAACAATATTATTGATGCATATGATATTAATTATGTAGCAAGTAAACTAGATGGTGGTATAACACCAACAAAAGATAAGAAAATAGCTGGAGAAATTATGTTATCACCTAGCAAAACTAGTATTTCAGCAGGAGAAACATTTACAGTTGATATTGTTGGAACAAATCTATCAGATGTTAATGGATTTAGTGTAGAAATACCATTAGATTCGAGTAAGTATGAACTAGTTAAAACACCTGAAGCTACACTTGCAACAGCAGAAATGAAAAATTTATCAAAGCTTAGATTGCATACTGATAATAAACAAGATATTTATGTTGTTTTTGCTAATACAGGTAATAAAACAAGAATTAATGGTACTGATACAATTTCAAGAGTTACTTTAAAAGCTAAGAGTGATATAACTTTTGACTTAAAAGCTACTAATGTAATAATCGTTGATAGTAACTCAAATTCTAAAAATGCAATTGCTAATGTTAAAAACACAGAAGAAGCTTTACCAGAAGGACAATCTTCAGTAGCTAAAGTTGTAAAAGAAAATATAACTGTAACTGGTGATGAATCACAATTACAATCTGGAATGGGATTAAGCAAATTAATAGATGGAACTACAAGTAGTGATGATAGCTCCCGTATGGATTTAAAATGGGTATATACTTCTACCCAAGTAGATAAAGGAAAACTCCCATTTGAAATGACATTTACTTTTAATGAAGCAAAGAAATTTAATAATTTTACTATATATAATAGAGTAAATACAAATGGAAGCAATAATATTGCAGCTTTAAAAAAGGTAAAAGCTGTAGGATATTTAAATGGTGTTGCAACTGATTTAGGAGAAAAAGTTAATATTACAACATCAAAAACCATTTATGAATTAAATAATCAAAGCTTTGATAAGATTGTTATTACAGCTCTTGAATCAAATAAAGATATAAATACATTAGCAATAAATGAAATTGAGTTTTATGAAGAAAAAATGCAACTACCATCTTCAATACAATTTACAGCTGATAAACCAAGTAGTTTATATATTAATAAGCTAACTCCAATATCAGCAAAGGTTTTACCTGAAAATGCTAATAATTTATATTATAAAATTACTTCATCTAATGAGGATGTAGTAAAGGTTATACGTATAGATAGTGATAATAAAATAAATTATTACTTAAGAGGCATCAAAGCAGGAACAGCTACAGTAAAAGTAACAACTGCAGATGGTAAATTAAGTGCTGAATATGAAGTTAGTGTAATTGATGGCTTCGATAAAACTAAATTAATTGAAGCTATTGAATCAGCTAAGTCTTATGAAAAACTTAGTGAAATATACACTAAGGAAACTTATTCTGCTTTATTAGAAGTAATAAAAAATGGAGAAGAAACATTAGAAAATGCTAAGTCAGAAGGAGAATTAAGTGAATCTATTATAGATATAAGAACAACTATAAATGCCTTAAAAGAACGTAGTACAGTTGATTCAGATAGAATAGACTTTAATAAATCAGAAGCTATATTTGCTACAACTGAAGCAGATTCAGATTTTAAAGAAAATGCTGTAGATGGTGATGAAAATACAATATGGCATTCAGGATACCAAAGCAGTGATAAGGTACCTGTTTCTATAGTAGTTAAATTAGATAAAGCTTATAATCTTAATCAAATTGATTATTTGCCAAGACAAAATAGTAAAAATGGACATGTAACTGAATATTTAATGGAAACAAGTTTGGATAATAAAAATTGGACTGAAGTTAGAAAAGGAACTTTAAAAGAAGCAAGTAATGGTTCAGGACTAGAAAATAAAGGTTATAGCCCTATAAGATTTAATAGCACTAAAGCTCAATATGTTAGATTTACTGCGTTAAAAACTTTAGGGGATACTCGTGATAAATATGCTAGTATAGCTGAACTAAGATTTTATGGACAACTAGTACCGGTAGAAGCAGAAAGTATTGCATTGGAAAATGATGAATTAAATATTAAGGCTAATACTACTGAAAAGTTAATTCCTATCTTAAATCCAATTGATAGTTCAGATAAAATAGTATGGACTTCTGCAGATAAAAATATTGTAATAGTAGATGAAAATGGTAATGTTACTGCAATTGAAGTTGGAACAACTACTATTATAGGTACTATAGAAAATGGTAAAAATGTAGTAGCAACTATAAATGTCTTAATTAATAAAGATGAATTAAATTTAGAAATTCTAGAGTCTGAAAAGATAATTAATGAAGAGGGATCAGAAGATAAATATTCTAAAACTTCTTGGGAAGTATTTAAGAAAGCTTATGACTCTGCACTTGCTTTAGAGGACGATGTGACTCAAAAGCAAGTAAATGAAGTTAAAGAAAGTTTAAATTCAGCAAGAAAAACTTTAGCATTAAAAACAAATAAGGAAGGATTACAAGCTAAATTAGAAGAAGCAAATGAATTAATTTTAGAGACAAGTAAATACTCAAAAGCATCACTTAATAAATTAAATGCTGAAGTTGAAAAAGCAAAAGCTCTATTATTAAATGAAACTTCTAATGAAGAAGACTTTGCAACTTCAAATAAGGCTATTATAGATGCAATCGAAAGCTTATTTGATACAACTGAAGCAAATAAAGCCCTAGAAGATGCAAATTTAGTGGAAGAAGATGAATATACAAAGGATTCTTATAAGAAATTTTTAGAGTCAAAACTTAAACTTCAAGAATTACTATTAAAAGATGATGCAAGTGCTGAGGATATAGAACAGGGTAAATTAAGTCTTATAAATAAAATGTATCAATTAATAAAGCTTGCAGATAAATCAGCTTTAAGTAGCAAGATTAGTGAAGCAGAAACTTTGGTAGAAAAAGAATATACTGCTGATAGTTTTAAAACATTTAAATTAGCACTTAATGCAGCAAATGAAATATTTGAAAATGAAGAAGCAACGCAAAAGCAAGTAGATGAAGCAGTGTCTATATTAGAGGATGCTATTAAACAGTTAGTTAAGTCAAGTGATGAAAAACCTGTAGATCCAAGCTTAGTAGATAAATCTAATTTAGGAGAGATAATAAATAAGGCTAATACTCTAAATAAAGATAAATATACCGAAGAGACTTGGAAAAAATTACAGGAAGCTTTAGATAATGCAAAAGAAGTTTTAAATAATACTGATGCCAAAGAAGAAGAGGTGAATTTAGCTATAAAAAATTTGGATAATGCAATTAATGAATTACAAGATATTAAAATTACCCCTGCAACTCCACCTGTAGTACCACCTGCAACTAGCAGTAGCACTACTAATATTACTAGTGACAATAGTAATAACTCAGGTAAATTACCGAATACAGGTGATACAGTATCTGGTGGTATAGCATTATTTGGAATAGTAGCTTCATTATTAGG
Organism: Clostridium sp. SGI.024; assembly: GCF_050315195.1. Taxonomy (NCBI): domain Bacteria; kingdom Bacillati; phylum Bacillota; class Clostridia; order Eubacteriales; family Clostridiaceae; genus Clostridium; species Clostridium sp. SGI.024. The sequence continues at coordinate 28,153 of NZ_JBNPON010000041.1, forward strand.
GACATTTATGATAAAAAAAAGAAGAAAAAGCAAAGAGTAATAAAATAGATTAGTTTGCAAAGATTTAATAAAGTAGTTTAATTACTATTTTATTAAATCAAAGCATACTAATTAATTTTAAAGAAAGGTATATAAATTATTTTTAGAAGGGAAGAGAATTAATGGGGTTTAAAAGTTTATCTAAGATATCATTATGCATTATCTTAAGCTTTAGTATGGTATTAACTAATATGCCATTTGCAGTTAAAGCTGAAGTAGATAATAACAATAATGTTGAGACAACTTTAGATAACGAAAAAATAGTTATTGCTAATGACTATATAAAAAGAGAATTTTCAATTAACAATGGGAAGGTATTAACTACATTAATTGAAAATAATAGAGCAAAAACTCAAATAGTACCTAAGGAAGGATCTGAAGATTTCATTATTAATACAATAAAAACTGAATCAACTGATTCTGAAACTACAAAACCAATTGTTCCTAAAAATGTTATAGAGAGAACTAATTGGAAGGCAGCTTTAAGTGTAAGTACTGGAACTAAATATTCAGATGCAGATGTATTAAAGCTATTTGATGGGAATAAAGATACTTATATTAATAATTATCAGATTAGCGGATATCCTATATCATTGACAATTGACTTAGGTGAAAAGAAGTCTATATCATCTTTCTCATATTTAAAAAGACCTGGATACAGTGATTCTGCATATGGAATAAACGGTACAATGGGAAAGTATAAGCTTTATGTAAGTGAAGATGGTTTAGCTTGGAAGGAAGCAGGAAGTGGAGAATTTGCTAGAGCAAATTATAATCTTCATCAAGAAGGTAATTTATTTAATGTAGGCGATGTTGTATATGGTAACTTTGATAAAACTTATGAAACTAGATATGTTAAGATAGATCAATTATCTGATGCTTTAGGAAGTACTCAAGAATATACAGCATCAGAAATAAACTTATTTTCAGATAAGTATCAATCATCTAAAGAAAGTAATACAGATACTAGAATAAAATCAAGCAATTTAATTATTGATTCAGAAACAACAAGAATTGATGATATTGAAAATGGAAAGAAATTAACAATCTCATATAAGCCATATGTTTTAAATAATATTGAATATGATATAGATTTGGTAACTGTTTTAGAAAAAGATGATCATTATATGAGATCATTTATAGAAGTAAAAACTAACAATACAGCAGCAAGAATAGATTATATAGATATAGATCATTTTATTTTAAGTGAAGATATTATGAGCACTATATGGTCACATCCAGATTTAAAGGATGTATCATCAATGTGGATTGGGAAAAATGAATTAATGTTAGGACAACCTATCTATGTAAATGGTATGTTCTTTGGTTCAGAGTTTCCAGCAACAGATACAGATATAGTTAATGGTGAAATGCAAATAAGATATTATAGTGGAAAATCCTTTGAGAAGCTAGCTCAAGAGAATGAATTAACATCAAATGATAAGTTTGTATCTTGGCAAAATGTTGTAGGAGCAGCTAAAGGAATAGATACAGATGTTGTTCAAACTGATTTTTATGAGTATATATCTGAAATTGCAACTCCAACAGATTTTAGAAAACAATATAATTCATGGTATGACAATATGCTAGGAATAACAGATGAAAGTATAGAAAAATCATTTTATGGATCAGAAAAAGGATTAACTGAAAATGGTATTGAGCCTGTTGACTCTTATGTTGTAGATGATGGTTGGAATAACTATAGAGATTCAGAATTTAATGCTAACATAGGAACGGAATCTGCTGGCAATAGTATGAATAGAACAGGATTTTGGGAGTTTAATGATAAGTTCCCAAATGAATTATACACATCTACAGAGTTAGTTCAAAAGTTACAATCTAATTTTGGTGTTTGGTTAGGGCCACAAGGTGGATATAATTACTTTAGTGGTTTTGCTAAATATTTAGAAAAAATGGGAACTGGATATAAGCAAAGTGATTATTGGACTAATGTATGTGTTGGTTCAGATAAATATGTAAAAAATCTAACTAATTTATTTATTGATTATCAAAATAGATTTGATGTTGATTATTGGAAAATAGATGGATTTGCAGTTAGACCATGTACAAATTCAGCTCATGATCATATGACTGGTGGTACTAATAATATGTATTACACAACAGATTTATGGGAAAATTGGATTGATGCATGGGAAAAAATGCGTGAAAACCGTGAAGCAGAAGGAAAAGATTTATTTATTAATGCAACTTGTTATGTTAATTTAAGTCCTTGGCTTTTACAATGGGTGAACACTGTATGGGTTCAGGATTCAGGAGATACAGGGCAAACAGGAACTGGTGAAAGACATCAACAGAAAATAACTTATAGAGATAACGTTTATTATAATTTATTAAAGAAAAATCAAGTTCAATTCCCTTTAAAGAATATATATAACCATGATCCTATTTATGGTGTGTCTGATGGAAGTTCAGCAACTACAGAGGATTTTAGAGACTTTTTATTCGCTAATGCAGTTCGTGGAACAGCATTTTGGGAGTTATATTATTCACCATCAATTATGGACGATGAAAAGTGGAAGGTAAATGCAGATGCATTAGATTTTGCTGAAAGTAATGCTGATATATTACAAAATGCTAAATTGTTTGGAAATAATCCTACACAAGGGGTATATGGGTATTCATCTTGGAGTGGAGATGAAGGAATTATATCATTTAGAAATCCAACAGGACAAGAACAAACATTTACTTTGCAATTAACAGATGTTATTGGAGTTCCTAAGACAGTAAGTAACTTAAAGTCAAATCAAATATTACCATATATTGCAGGCGTAGGTGATAGTATATCATATGGAGATTCAGTAACAGTTAATTTAGAACCATATGAAACTAGGATTATTCAATATGGAAATAAAGATACTGAAGGAGCAAAAATTATATCTTCAAAGGTAACTGGAGATAAGGAAATTACAATTAAGTATAATGAACGTGTAGAAAATATTAAGGATGCTTATAGTATTGAAGGTAATAAAATAACAGAAAGCGAATTATTAGATGATTACAGAACTATTGTAATAAATACTGAAAATACATTAGTAGGTAATGTAGAATTAAATATAAATGGAGAAAAAGATTCATTAGGAAATAGTACAGAAGAGTCTTTAAATATTCCAGTATTTGATGATTCAAATATTGTGGTTGTAAAATCAAATAAAGATTTAGTAGGTGCTGAAGATATAAACAAAAAATATAATGGAAATTTAGATATGTTCTTTATGGATATAAATAAAGCCTATGAAGTTGATACAGATAAATCATTTGAAGGAACAACAGATTTTTCAATAAATATGTCAGTTAAATTTACTGGAAAAGATGTGAATTTATTTAAACAAGGTGATGATATAAGTCTATCAATAGATGAAGAAGGATATATAAACTTTAAAGTAAAAGATTTAACTGTTAATTCAAAATCAAATGTAACTACTGTTGTAGATAAAGCTCATGGAACATTTGGTACAGATGCCTATGTACCTACATCAACAGTAACTAAAGAGGTTGGAAAAATAAATGATGGAGAAATACATCAAGTTATAGCTGTTAGAGAAGTTAATGGTATGCTAAAAATATATATAGATGGTGCATTAGTAAACTCAATATATAATGGTTCAGTTATTAATCAATCAATTGATAAAGATAATATATTAATTGGAGATAGCAATTTTGAAGGAAGTATAGGAAGAGTAGAATTAAAAAACACTTCAATTTACTATGATGAAGTGAAATTAGATTACTCTAAATATGCTGAAGAATCTATAATTAAATACAATAGAGATGGATGGACAGCAACAGCATGTTCAGAAATGACAGGAACTACTGGAGATGCAGCAGCGTCAGCAGCTATAGATGGTAATGAAAATAGTTGGTGGCATACTAATTATGTTGGAGGAGACAATCACCAAGGAAACCACTGGATATCAATTGATTTTGGAGAAGAAATCTCTCTTGATACAGTTAAGTTATTACAACGTGGAAGTTCATCAAATGGAACAATAAAACAATATAAATTAGAAGCTAAAATAAACGGAGAATGGAAAATAGTAAAAGAAGATATATTTACAGAGGGAGTTAATAGTATCATAGAATTAGATGAAAGTATTAATGCAACTGCAATAAAAATAACTTCAATATCTACATTTAATGGTAATAATTTTGCTGCAATTAAAGAAATATATGTTTCAGAAAAAGATAGATTAGCAACAGAGGATGAAATAAATGATGCTGTTAATTCAGTAAAAGAAATAGATGAAAGTAATTACACAATAGCAACAGTAAATAATTATAAAGAAATTGTATCGAAGATTAGTAATGTAGAAAATATAAATACTAGAGCTTTAAAAGCTCTAAAAGATGAAATTAAATTAGCTTATGATTTATTATTAGAATCAAAAGCTTTAAATGAATTATTAATAGAAGGAGAGCTATTAAAAGAAGATAATTATACAGAAGACTCATGGACTGCTTTTTTAAGTGAGTTTTTAAAAGCTAAATCTGTAGTAGAAAATATTCTATCTACAAGAGAAGAGATAGATTATTCTACAGAAAAATTAGGCAAAGCAATTAATGACTTGATAGAAATTGAAAAAAATATACTAGATACTAAAGAATTAGAAGAAGCAATTGAAAATGCAAATTTAATAAATGCTGAAGAACTCATTAAAATTTCAGCGGATATTAAAAATGAGTTTATAGAATCTCTGGAAGAAGCTAAAAATATTATAAATTTAGTTATTAATAAAGAAGAGGTTAAACAAGAGGATATTGATCTTATAACTGATAGACTAATTAATGCAATAAATGCAGTTATTGAAGAACTAAATAAGGAAAGCAATCCAGGAGAACAAAGTAAGCCAGAAGAAGGAAATAAACCAGCAGAGGGAACAAATCCAGGTCAACAAACGAATACAAGTACACCTAATAAATCAATAGAATCAAGTGGTGAAAGTGATAAAGTTAGAAATAATGATGAATTACCTAATACGGGGGGAATGCCAACTAGTAGCATAGCATTATTGGGTGTGCTAACTTCATTATTCGGTGGCTTTATGATTAAAAAAAGAATAAAAAACAAAGAATAATAAATTAATTTATACTAAAAGAAAAATATAAAATATAATATTTAAATGTAATAAAGGGGGCTGTCGCACAATGTAAAATGAATAATGAAAAATGTAAAATTAAAGAAGAAACTCCCTTAGGAGTTTCTAAAATATATATCTTTTTAGTAATTCCTTTGGAATTACATCAATAATTCTACATTTTACATTCTACATTTTTAATTTAGGAGCTGTTGCGACAGCTCCTT
>NZ_JBNPON010000042.1:0-33052 GCF_050315195.1 Clostridium sp. SGI.024
TACTATATTTTCTCTAAGTTATTTTAAAGGTAAAAATATGATAAAATAAATATAAATATAAAAGGAGAGATTTTATGGAAGAATTATTAACAATTATGAATTTCTCTCATGTTTATGAAAATGAGAAATTTTTTCTAGATAAACAATATAATTGGATAGACTGCACAGAGATTAATGGGACTAATGGTTACTGTGATAAAAATGCATTTAATGAGATAAAGCAAAAATTGAAGGGGTTAGAACCAAAGGGAATACATTTTATAGATTCAGGTAATTATCATTATGTAAGTGAATTATGGATAAATAAGATAAAAAGAGAGTTTACTTTAGTAGTATTTGATCACCATTCAGATATGGTAAAGCCATCCTTTGGAGATATATTATCTTGTGGTTCTTGGATAATGGATGCAATAGATAAGAATAATTTTTTAAAAAATGTTCTTATAATTGGATTAAGTAAAGAACAAAAGGATACAATTCCTAATAAGTATTTAGATAAGGTAAAATGTATTTGTGACTATGATCTGAAAAGTATAAATAAAGAAAAATTGTGCGGATTTTTAGATGATAAACTTCCAATTTATATATCAATAGATAAGGATGTATTAAGTGAAAAAGTAGTTGATACATCATGGGATCAAGGTCTAATGAGTTTTGATGAATTAAAGAAATTTCTTCACATTATAATTTCTAATTATAAAATTATTGGATTAGATATATGTGGAGAAAATGATTTGAGAAAAGTTATTGAAATTAAGAATAATGATAAAGTTAATTCAATATTAATTAACTTTTTAAATAAAGAAGATCAATTTTGATATTTTGACAAGTTAAATAAAAGTAACATATATTATAGCAATAAAATATAGCAATATTTGGAGGTATAAATGAAGGTATTAATTTTATCCTGCAATACAGGGGAAGGTCATAATATAGCAGGAAAGGCAATGAAGGAAGCTTTAGAAAAGGAGGGGCATAAAGCAGTTATGCTTGATTATATGAAGCTTTCAAGTGATAGAACTTCGAAAGTTGTTGGAGGGGCTTATATTAATATTGCTAAATATACTCCACATTTTTTCTATTTTATTTATAAAGCTGCACTTAAGATATCATCAGATAAAAGAAAATCACCAGTTTATTATTCAAACTCATTAATGGCAAAGCATTTAGAAAAATATTTAGAAAAAATAAATTTGATATTATTTTAATGCCACATCTTTTCCCAGCAGAAACTATGACATATATGAAGAAAAAGAAAATGCTTAATGAAAAGACTATAGCTATAAGTACTGATTATACATGTATTCCTTTTTGGGAAGAAACTGAATGTGATGCTTATGTAATTCCACATGAAATAATGATGGATGAATATATACAAAGAGGTATTCAAAAAGAAAAGTTATATCCGTTAGGAATTCCAGTGAGGAAAGACTTTTATGTTAAAGAAGAAATGAGAAAAGCAAAGAAGGAATTAAATCTTAATACAGATAAGCCTATGTACTTAATTATGAGTGGCGGTATGGGTTTTGGGAAAATTCAGCTTTTTACTATTCAGTTAAATAGACAATGTAAAAATGGTGAACAGATTGCTGTTATATGTGGGAATAACCAAAAGTTGCGAAGCCTTTTAGAAAAAGAATTTAAGAATAAAAGTAATGTAAATATTATAGGTTACACTAATAAAATATCCACTTATATGGATGCAGCAGATGTGGTATATACAAAACCTGGTGGATTAACATCAACAGAAGTTATTGTAAAAAATAGACCCTTAGTTCATACTGCTCCTATTCCAGGATGTGAAACTAAGAATATGGAATTCTTTGTGGAAAAAGGGATGGCACTTCATTCTAAAAAAATTGCTGATCAAATTGAACAAGGCAAGACATTGCTATATAACTATGAACTAAGAAATAATATGTTAAAAAAGCAAAGAGAAAATGCTAAACTAAATGCTGCAAAGGATATTATAAAGTTAATGCATATTTTGATTAATAAAGAAGATAATTAGCATAGGAGAAGTTTATATGGGATATTTAATATTTATTATAACTGGATACCTATCAGGTAGTATATTATATGCTTACTTAATTCCAAAAATATTTTTAAAGATAGATATAAGGGGGAAGAGTACAGATCAAAATCCAGGAGTAGTAAACGCATTTATTAATGGAGGAGTTTTTTATGGAATATTAGTCCTACTATTTGAATTAGGGAAAGGATTTTTCCCAATATGGATAGCTTCAAAATCATTAAATATAGAAAATATATTGTTTTCAGGTGTTTTAGTAGCTCCTGTTTTAGGGCATGCATACCCTGTATTTAATTTAAAAAAAGGTGGGAAATCAATTGCAGTTTCCTTTGGGGTGCTTTTAGGATTATATCCAATAGTTGAGCCAGTAATTATTTTAGCATTTTTTTATATATTATTTTCAATAGTAATAATTATAAATCCACATTTTTTTAGGTCTATTATTACATTTTCATTTTTTAGTTTAACTTGCTTATTACTAGAAGATAATAGTTCAATTATCTTAGGATGTATTATTATATCAAGTATTGTTGTTTATAGACATTTTCTTAAATATCAAGGAGAGAAATTAAGAATAGTTCCTTTCTATGAGGCTTTAAAGGAAAGAGAAATTAATAGAAATAAATTTTAATCAGTAGTAGTCTAATATTAAAGAAAATCCACAAATTATTTGTGGATTATTTCTAATTAGCTATTAATTTGTGGATTAATTTTAATTAACTGTGGAGGAAAAAATATTGACAGTATCATAGAAATTAGAATATATTAAAAATAGATAGATTTCAAATAAAGAGAGGTATTTTTGTGAGTGTATAGTATCAAATAGTTAACTTAATATTGATTCCCAAAAAATCAGGTTTTTTAACCTTTATTTGTTGTGGAATTAATTAAACTATATTGATACAAGTCCGCGAATAAAAATACATGGGTATAATATACCTTTTTCTGTGATTGAATTTTTAGCTGTGGAAGTATCCATGGCTTTTTTTATTTTTATAAATTATGAAATCTATCAAGGTTTCGTGACTTGTATGCATTTAATACAGGAAAGGAATAAATAAATGGATAAAGTAACATTAGAGAAATTAAATTATTATGAATTAAAAGAAATAGTAAAGAGTTATTGTGTAAGTGGGTTAGGAAAAACTTTAATAGATAAACTTGAGCCAAGTAGCAATTTGAATATCGTAAATAAGAAACTGGATGAAACTTCAGAAGGAAGAAGGCTTTTAGAAGCTTCATACCACATACCTTTAAGTGGAATATTTGATATAACGCCTCATATTGAAAAGATTGAAAAAGGAGCATCTCTAGATCCAGAAGATCTAACTATAATAAGCGACTTTTTAAGGGGATGTAGAAAAGTTAAGCTATTTGTTAAAGATAAGGAAGGATATGCACCAACATTATGTAGTTATGGTGATAACATAACAGATTTAAGTTATATAGAAGATGAGATAAATAAGTGCATTAGAGGTTCTGTTGTAGATTCTAATGCAAGTAAGGAGCTAAAGAAGATAAGAAGGCTTATAGATGAATGTGAAGAAAAAATAAGAGAAAGATTAGATAGATTTTTAAAGAATAGTGAAAATAAACAATATATTCAAGAGTTCTTTATAAGTAAGAGAAATGGCAGATATACAATTCCAATAAAGTCAGCTTATAAGAAATATGTTAAAGGAACTGTTATTGAAGCTTCATCAAAAGGATCAACAGTATTTATGGAGCCAGATACAATTTCTAGATATACTTCAGAACTAGCTACTTTAAAAATAGAAGAAAGTATTGAAGAATATAAGATATTAGGTATGCTTACTGAAATGTTAAATGAAAGAATAAGAGATTTAAAAATAAATATAGAAGTAATAGCTGAATATGATATGATTTGGGCTAAAGCTAAGTATAGTAATGATATTTCAGGTATAAAACCTAAGTTAAATAATTATGGTTATATAAAAATAGTAGATGGAAAATATCCTTTAATAAAAAATGGAGTACCTCTTAATTTTGAAGTTGGAAAGGGTTATAGAACTTTAATCATAACAGGTCCAAATGCAGGAGGAAAGACAGTAGTTTTAAAAACTGTTGGTATTTTAACTCTTGCAGTACAATCAGGATTTCATATAGCAGCTAAAGAAGGAACAGAAATATCAGTCTTTGATAAAATATTTGTTGATATAGGAGATAATCAAAGTATTGAAAATGCATTAAGCACTTTTTCTTCTCATGTAAAGAATTTAGCAGAAATAATAAAACAAAGTACAAAATCTACTTTATTATTATTTGATGAAATAGGAAGTGGTACAGAACCAAATGAAGGGGCAGCTTTAGCTATAGCAATTTTAGAGGAGTTGTATCATAAGGGTTGTATTACAGTAGCCACTACCCATTATGGAGAAATAAAAAATTTTTCAGAATCTCATCCAGACTTCGAAAATGCTGCTATGGAATTTAAAAAGGATACACTAGAGCCTTTATATAAGCTTTATATTGGTAGAAGTGGTGATAGCAATGCCTTATATATATCTAAGAAGATGGGTATTTCTGACTCAATAATAAGTAAAGCTAGAAAGTATATAGAAACAAAAGATTATAACTACGGATTAATAAGAGAAAGTAAAGTAATAAGAAAAAAAGAAGAAATAGAAGTATTAGAATCTAAATATAATTACTGTGTAGGAGATAGGGTGATTCTATTAGATAAAAATGAAAGTGCTATAGTTTATAAAGAGATTAATGAATTAAATAATATAGTAGTGCTTTATAAAAATGATTTTGTTGAGGTAAATTATAGGAGAGTAAAATTAGATTTAAAGGCTAGTGAATTATATCCAGAAGGATATGATTTAAATCAATTATTTACAAGCTACAAGGAGAGAAAACTAGAGCATGATATAAGTCGTGGTTCAAAAAAAGTGTTGAAAAAAATAAGAAAAAATTCAATATAATATGAGAGATAGATAATTTATTAGTGATTTGTGCATAAAGATATTTTAATGGTATCGAATTTCTTTACCATTGAAATATCTTTAAATTTTCATGTTATAATGGTTTAAACTTTTAAACTATTATTAATCGATTCAATAGTATGATTTTAAAGTTAAATAAAGAAGGAATGATTAACATGAAGGATAAAATTAAAATCCATGTATTGCATTGTGGAGAGGTAGGAGTTGATCCAGCAGTCCCATTTAGAGATGTTTCTAAAAATCCAATAGCTTATACAGGAATTGGTAGAAGTAAAAAGTTGCAAATTTGGCTTCCTGTTTCTGCTTATTTGATAGAACATCCCAAAGGGCTAATTCTAATTGATACAGGATGGCATAGTGATGTTAGAATAAATCAAAGAAAACATATGTCTTATAGACTAAATATGGCAAGTAAAGCAAGACTACCTGAAGGGAAGGCAATTGATGAACAACTTTTAAAGCTTGGCATAAAGACTAAAGATTTAGATTACGTATTTATCAGTCATATGTATGTAGATCATGTTAGTGGAGTTGAACTTGTAAAAGATGCTAAAAAAATATTAATAAGTGAAGAAGAATTTAAATCTGTAGCAAAGGGGAATATAAGATATTCAAAAAGGATTTGGAAAGACGTAGATATTAAATATTTTAGTATGAAGGATTCTAAATATGGACCATTTAATAGAGCATTTGATGTTTTTGAAGATGGAACAATTCTACTAGGAGATGCAAATGGTCATACAGAAGGTAATTTTATAACAATGGTAAGGAATAATGATAAATTTGTTCTACTTACTGCAGATTGTGGATATGCGAAAGAGTCATGGGAGAATATTAGGTTACCTGGTCCTCTTTCAGATAAGGACAATATGATTAAGTCATTAAAGTGGGTACAGACTATGGCAATGGATAAAAGTTGCGTAGAAGTTTTAGCAACTCATGATCCAAATATAAAGCCACATGTAATAGAATTATAAACAATAGTTCATATAAAAGGATGGTTACAGATATGGATGAATGTAAAAAAAGAATGCTTAAATTATCAAATGATTTTAAGAGTTGCCGAAAGGCATTTATAGCCTTAGGAGATGAAACAAGACAATCAATAATTATTGCTTTACTTGAAAGTGACTGTAATGGAATTAGAGTTGGAGAAATTACTAAGAAGACACATTTATCAAGACCTGCAGTTTCTCATCATCTTCGTATATTAAAGGATTGTGGAATAATAAATATGCGTAGAGAAGGTACAATGAATTATTATTATGTTAATTCTAGTGAAACTCAATGGAGAGAGTTAACAGAGCTTATGAATTATATATATGGAATAGTACAAAGTATTCCATGTAATAATGAAATAAAAGAAATATAATAAAATATGAATGGGGGAAGAGATTATGGATATTTTACAAGCAATGAAGGAGCGTCATTCTGTACGTAGTTATACTGATCGTAAGATTGATGAAGATATACAAAAGGAATTAAATAAAGTTATTGAAGAATGTAATGCTGAAAGTGGTTTAAATATTCAGTTATGTATAGATGAACCAAAAGCCTTTGATAGTTTTATGAGCCACTATGGAAAATTTAAAAATGTAAAAAATTATATTGCTATAATAGGTAAGAAGGGCAAAGATTTCGAAGAGAAAAGTGGCTATTATGGAGAGAAAATAGTGCTTAGGGCAGCGCAATTAGGACTTAATACATGCTGGGTGGCTCTTACTTATAGCAAATCTAAAACTAAATGTATAATAAACAAGGGTGAAAAAATACATTGTGTAATTGCTTTAGGATATGGGGAAACACTTGGAGTTCAGCGTAAAACAAAAACCATAGAGGAACTTTGTAGGGTTAATGGAGAGATGCCTGATTGGTTTAAAAGCGGTATGGAGGCTACACAACTTGCCCCAACAGCTATGAATCAACAAAAGTTCATTATTACTTTGGACGGAAACGCAGTAGGTGCGAAGGCTTTAAAGGGATTTTATACAAAACTTGATCTTGGAATTGTTAAATATCATTTTGAAGTTGGGGCTGGGTACCAAGGTTGGAAGTGGGATAAAGCTTAATGACAATGACATAAAAGAGATAATTAAAACAAGAAATATTACCTTGGAGTGGTCAGATAATAAATAAAATAATTGAGAGTTTTTGTGATTCGCCATATATTTCACAATATAACTATAGCGTTGAATACAAAACTAACTTCCGTTTTAGCGTAAGCTATTGTAGATGCGAGTAAAGTCAGTCTACGGAAGTTACTTTTTCAATTTACAAATGAAAAATAAGTGTAGAAGGAGCATTCGACAAAAAAATATTGCGAAGCTCCTTTTTTATGGAGAAAAAATTATTAATTTTCTATTTGATATTTGCAAATAATGATATATAATTATTTATAATTAAAGTTTTATTTAAAAACGTTTTCTTTATAGAGTTGATTATTATTAAGTATCAATTAATGAAATAATAGGTTTCTAAACTATTAGCAACAAATGAAATATTTAATAATGGAGGTGAATATTTATCAAGTTATAATATTCGAAGAATTTATGGCTTACATAAATAAAAAGACTATTTGCTGATAACTAAATAAAATGATGACTTTGTAGAATGACGAAAATATATAAAAATATAAGTTGTTTATAAGGAAGGAAGAAGTATGAATAAAAAAAGATTGAAAAAATATTTAGTTTCTTTTTTAAGTGCATCTATGCTTTTATCGCAAGGTGTTAGTATTACTTATGCAGAGGGAATATATTCACCAGCTGAGGCTAATAAATTAGGTAATGTTAAAGAAGCAAAAGAGCTTGAATATAATGATTTAAGTCATGTATTCAATGGAGATTTTAGTAAAAATTCTCATTGGGTGACGAAAACAAATAACGCTTCTTATAACAAGTTAGAAGGAGATAATTATTATGGTATTATTGAAAAAGGAACTAGCGATGATTATCTTGTTCAATATGTTGATGTTGAGCCTGGAAAGAATTATAAGCTAACAGCTAAGGTTAAAGTTGACTCTGAAAGTAATGAGGTACCAGGTGTATTCTTAGTTGTAAAGTATGCATTAAATAGAAATTTCAAGCAAGTAGAAATTAAAAAGACTAATGGATGGGAAACATTTGAAATTGAATTTACACCTGAAGAAGGAAACAAGCAAGTAGTTGTAGGTTTAATTAAGTATGCACAAGGTAATGCTAGAACTGCATGTAGTAATGCAACTGTAAGTATAGATGATGTTAAAGTTGTTCAAGAGAAAAAGTCTGATACTGTAGTTAAGTGGACTGATGATTTTAATGGGGATAGCTTAGATACAAGTATATGGGGTTATGAATTAGGACGTATTAGAGGTAATGAACAACAACACTATGTAGATAGCGAAGAAAATGTTTTTGTTAAAGATGGTAACCTTACATTAAAAGTTACAGAACGTCCAGATGAATATAACTATACAAATCCATCAATAAGGGCTACAAATCCTAGACAAATAATTTATAATTCTGGAAGCGTAAGGACTGCTGGTCAAAAAGAATTTTTATATGGTCGTATTGAAATGAGAGCAAAGCTTCCAAAAGGAAAAGGAGCATTCCCAGCATTCTGGACATTAGGTGCAGATTTCTCATTAGATGGATTAATTGATTTAGGACAAGCTTATGGATGGCCAACTTGTGGTGAAATTGATGTTATGGAAATGATTGGTGGACCTACTGATCAACGTTTACAGTCAGGAGAAAGAGCTGCGAATGGACAAAGTAATAAAACAGTTTATGGAACTCCACATTTCTATTGGGCTAAAACTACTGACATAGATAAGGATGGAAGTTACGGTCAAAGATATGATAATGCAACAGGCGCAAGCGCTTCATTTAGAGAAGATCTTGCTAATGATTACCACATTTATGGAATTAACTGGACAGAAACAAAGATTGAATGGTATGTAGATGGTGAAATATATAATGTTATCTATTTTGATGATTTAGCTAATGAACAAATGCAAGCTGCTAAATTAAGTTTAAGTAGACCTCAATACATTCAATTAAATCTTGCTACTGGAGGTAACTGGGCAGGCGATGCTGGTGAATATCTAGCAGAAGATGATACTCAATTTGTAATTGACTGGGTAAAATGGTCACAAAATAGTGAACAAGCAGCTGCTGCAGCTGAATACTATAGTGATATGCCTACTCTTACAAGCAAATTAGATAGTAATGATAAAAATATTACTATAACTCAGGGACAAGATATTAATAGTGAAGACTTATTAAATTATGTTGAATTAAATACTGAAAATACATCAACTGAATATGAAGTTCGTTATTCTATTGAAGATGAATTTATGTTTGTAAATAATGGAATTGGACCAGATAATAACGGACAAACAAAGGTACAATTAGTGTATTCAAACTCAAGTGAAAATGGTTTAATAGATTCACTAAAAGATTTAGAAGCTGGAGCTTATAATATTCATTATACAGCTGTGCCAAAAGGAACAACTGATGGAATAAGTGATAAAGTTCCTGTAACAAGTAAATTAGCAAGAAAAACTTTAAAGTTAGTTGTTCTTCCTGAAGAATTAGCTGGCGTTGAAGGACAGAAGCTATCTTCTGTAACTTTACCTGATGGATGGTCATGGGAAAATCCTGAAACAGTATTAGATAAGAATGTAAATACTTATAATGCAGTATTTGCGAATACATTAAATGAAACTAATTTAAGAAAAACAGTATTTACTTTACCTATCAATGTAGAACAAAATCCAGGTGAAACTACAAATCCTAATATTTTAGTTAATGCTGTTTTATCATCAGATTCTAGTGATAATATTTCTGAAGATTCTTTAAAGAAAGTTGAAAAAGAAGTTGTGACTATAGTTGAAAATATACTTGCTGGTAAAGTAGTCACACAAGTTGATGATAATGCTAAAAAGAAAATAGAAGATGCTGTTGCAGCTAGAAAAACAATAGTATCAAAGGTTATTGTTAACTCAAAAGAAGCAAATAATGTTTCTGAAACAGATAAGAACTCAATTGATGCTATAGTAAAAGATAATGAAAAGGTTGCAAATTATTTAGATATACAAGTTGTAATAAGCATAGATGATGAAATAGTTGATGCAATAGACAACCTTTCAGAAGAAATAGAAATAAAGGTTAATATTCCACAGGAGTATCAAGATAAGGAAATATTCTATATAGTAAGACTACATGATGGAAAAGCTGAAAAACTTGCTACAAAGAGAGAGGGAAATATTTTAACATTTGCAACAGACAGGTTCTCTATTTATGCATTAGTTTATGAGGAAAATGGTGTTATAAGTAGTGAGAATATTATTTCTTATAATACAGATGTTAATACTATTTCAGGCACTAATACTACTACTAATACAAATTCTATAGTTAACACAGGTGATGAGTTTGCTATTATACCTTATGTATTATTAGCATTATGTGCTATGAGTGGATTAGTTATTTTAAAGAGAAAAAAAGCTTACTAGTCTTTAGAAATTATGTAAGAGTGAAGATTTTAATATCTTTAGTAATCTAAAAATATATTTAAATGGGGCTATGGCACTGAAATTTGGTGCGTAGCTCTTTTTTATTGAAAGGTTATGATATAAATAATAATTTACAATTATGTAATTTAATAAACGAATTGAAAAAATATGTAATTATATTATATAATGAATTATATACAAAAAATATTAAGATGATTTCTGAAAATATAATTTTAAGTTAAGTAAAATAATAAAGTATAATATTTCAAAAAAATTAAAATATTATATATAGGATTAGCGAAAGGAGTTGAATTAAATGAAAAATTTATTAGGAAAAGCTTTTATGGTTGAAGGTATAATATTAGCCTTACTAGGAGTAATTTTTCTTATAAATCCAGTAAATGCATTTTTAAGTTTCACAAAAATATGTGGATTTTTTATAATAATAGCAGCTGTATTAAGAATAATTGGAGGATTTGTAAGCTATTCAAAGTTATATTACATACTAACAGGAATTATAGATTTATTATTTGGTATATTGGTATGGAGAAATCCTGTAGCAACAGTTGAAAATCTAATTTTAATATATGGAATATGGACATTTATAAAAGGTATGTATAATATGGTTATAATTTCAAAATATCAATTATTAGGCTTTAACTTGTTAACAATCTTATCTATTATATCTATAGTATTAGGTGGATTTATAACACTTTGTCCTATAGTTATTTCATTTACTTTAAAATATATTCCTTATGCTATAGGAGTATATCTTGTATTTATAGCAATTTTTGAAATGTATATTGGATATAAAATAAAGAAAATTAATATTTAGAGATAATAATCAAGGTAATAGAAGTTGAATATTTAAGAAAATCATAAATTTAGTATAACAGAAATTTAATGTAGATATTAAAAAAGGAGCTAGTCTAAGTAATCATATGATTGCTTGCGACTAGCTTTATTAGTTAGTTTTTATTCATTAAATATAATCTATGACAATTAGGTTAAAAAAACAAAAAATATAAGAATCTAAGAGAGGTAAGAAGATTTATAAAAATATAAGTTTCTTATTGACTAATACCTAGGGGATTACCTTAACATATTATTAGAGGTGGTTATATGTTTATAAATGAGGTGTGTAAGTTAACTGGATTAACAAAGAAGGCTATTTCATATTATGAAAAGCAAAAATTGATAAGGCCTATGAAAGGTGATAATGGATATAGAGAATATACTCAAGAAGATGTGTTGCTATTAAAGTAGATATCTATTTATAGAAAACTAGATATACCCATTAAGGATATAAAGGAAATAATAAAAAGTGAAGATAAGAAATCAACTATAAGTAACATAATTGAGAAAAAGCAGAAACAAGAAATTCAAATAAAATTTCAAAAAATGTATTTAGAAAGAATTATAGATAATGAGTTCACTGAAAATTATATAAATAAGCTAAATGAAGAAATTATAGAAAATGAAAGAAATAGTGGAGATTTTATTAGAAAAGAATTAATTAGAGCATTCCCAAGTGGAATAGGAAAATATCTAGCATATCATTTTGCACCATATTTAAATGAGCCCTTAGATACGGCAGAGAAGTATAAAGCTTTAAGTGAAATAATTGAGTTTTTAGATAATGTTCCAGAAATAAAAATACCTAAATTTATTGAACTTGGATATGAAAATATGACAGATGATATGTATAAAAGTATTAACGAAGGTATGAAGAATGAAATAAATAATATGTTAAATGCTGAAGGACAAGAATTAGAAGTTTATAAGAAAAAAATATTAGATAGCATAGATAGGCGAAATCATAAGTCATTAAGAAAGTTTATGAATCCATATAATAAGTTTAAAAAACAACTTAATGAATTTTTTATTAGTAGTGGGTATTATGATATATTTATATCTAATATGAAGATATTAAGCAGTGATTACAGAGAGTATCAGGATAAGTTAGTAGAGTTGAATGAATTAATGTCTAAAGAAATGGGAATCAAGTATGATGAAAATATGAATATAATAAAAATAAATAACTAATGTATAAATGCAAATTTAATTTGTTGAAAAAATTCATCTAAATAGTACCTTTTCTAGTAGGGTAGAATATTATGCTACTAGAAAGGATGTGATAAAAAATGAATTATGAAAGAGCTGATTATGGTGGTTTACAGGAATTATATGATGAGTGCAATAGTTTAATGGGCTACCATATAACCATAGTTATGAAAGATGGAAGCACATTAGATGGAATGATTGAGAAAGTAGATGCTAACGGAATTACTATGTTAGTTGGAGAAGATGTTATGGATGATGAAGAGGATATGGATCAATCTATGAATCAATCCAATGTACAAAGGCAATTTGGAAAAGGTCGTAGAATGAGAAGACATAGAAGATTTAGACGTAGAGGTTTTCCGTTCAATTCTATTAAGAGAGTTTTCCCTATAATTTATCCGTATCCATTTTTCCCATTTTTCCTTTTTAATAAATTAAAGACCACTAAATCAAAATTAATTCTAGCTTAGCAGAGTTAATCCTCATATTGTAATATGATATAATAAAATTAAATATAATTACAACTAAGGAGGAATTTATGTTTAAAGTAGCAATCTTTGATTTAGATGGGACATTACTAAATACATTAGATGATTTAGCTAATGCTTGTAATTATGCCTTAAATAAATTTTCTTTTCCAACACATGAAGTTGAAGAATATAAGAAGTTTATTGGAAATGGAATATATAAGTTAGTTGAAAGAGCTGTACCTAATAATAAAAAGGATAAGGAAACAGTTGAAAAAGTATTAGAAATATTTAGCGAATATTATAATGAACATATGATAGAGATGACCAAGCCCTATGAAGGAATAATAACTCTCTTAGATGAGCTAAGAGTAAAAGGAATAAAACTTGCAGTTGTATCAAATAAAAAGCATGAATTTACAATAGAAATTGTAAATAAGTATTTTAGCAATAGATTTGATGTGATATTGGGACATAGAGAAAATTATAAAGAGAAGCCTGATCCAACTTCAGTCTTAGAAATAATAAAGAAATTTAATGTTTCAAAGAGTGAATGTATTTATATAGGAGATTCAAATGTAGATGTAATGACAGCAAGAAATTCTGGTATTAAGTGTATAGGTGTTTCTTGGG
The DNA here is from genome assembly GCF_050315195.1 of Clostridium sp. SGI.024. NCBI lineage: Bacteria > Bacillati > Bacillota > Clostridia > Eubacteriales > Clostridiaceae > Clostridium > Clostridium sp. SGI.024. The sequence continues at coordinate 13,660 of NZ_JBNPON010000042.1, forward strand.
GCTTTAGAGGTAAGGAGGAGTTAGCCAAGGCACAGGCTGATTACTTAGCAGATAATACAATAGAACTAAAAAATATAATAATAAATTATTAATAGGAAAATAGTAGCTTGTTTTAATGTTAGCTACTATTTTTCATATCTAAATTAATACAGATATAATATATATATTTAACGGTTATTGACATCCTTATAACTAGGAGTTAAATTTAAAGTATAGAGCGTTGAAAACGTATACTTGATGTAAAAATTAAAATTTAGAACTAATTAAATATCTATAAAAAGTACTACAGTATTGATTAATATAGATAAAAATCATAAGGAGGGTGGATTAAAATAAAAGAAATAATAATATAGAAAGGAGAAGACCACTTATTAAATTTTTTCATGTTACCCCTTGATTATTATATAGATAAGATGAATTTTTTTATAAGCAGAAGTTGAGTACTTACCACATCTTAACTTTTAATGATTAAGTTTTGCTTAATATTTTTATACAGAAAAAATGTTTGTTAGATTATCATTTTTACTTATTGTATATTGTGCTGTTAGAAAAAAATTTAATTACTATAGTATATTTTAAAATATTCAATTGATAAGGAGGAAAAAACATGAATAGATTAATTAATACTCCTATAGATAAGGCTCAGGAAACTATAGATGAATTATATGGAGATTTACAAAGAAGAATAGCTGTTAGTCCTAAAAGATCATGTCCAGTAGATTTAGCGGCTGCTTTCTTAAGAATATGTCAGTGCCATACATGTGGTAAATGTGTACCATGTAGAATAGGGCTTAAGCAACTTGAAAATTTAATAGATGATGTATTAGAAGGAAGAGGCACAGAGGATACTCTTAAGCTTATACAAAGAACAGCAGAGGGAATTGCAGATTCAGCAGACTGCGCATTAGGCTATGAGGCAGCTGAAATGGTGTTAACTGGAATAAAAGGATTTAGAGATGATTATGAGCTTCATATAAATGGTTATGATTGTGTAGAGAGACATGAAAAGTCTATACCTTGTACAGAACAGTGTCCAGCAGAAGTTGATATACCAGGATATATAGCTTTAGTAGAGGAAGGAAGATATGCTGATGCAGTTAGACTTATAAGAAAGGACAATCCACTTCCTTTAACATGTGCTCTAGTTTGTGAACATCCTTGTGAAAGTAAATGCAGAAGGAATAATTTAGATTACTCCGTAAATATAAGAGGGTTAAAAAGAACAGCTGTAGAAGAGGCAGGCTATGTTCCCATACCTAAACCTTATCCACCAACAGATAAATCTGTTGCTATAGTAGGAGGAGGGCCAAGTGGTCTTACAGCTGCTTATTACTTAAGTCTTATGGGACATAAAGTAACAATTTTTGAAAAAAGAAAAAAGCTTGGAGGAATGCTTCAATATGGAATTCCTAATTATAGATTGCCTAAAGACATGTTAGAAAGAGAAATAAGAACTATATTATCTAATGGAGTTGAGGTGAAGACAGAAGTTTCCATTGGAAAAGATATTTTAATGGAGGAACTTAGAGAAAAATATGATGCAGTATATGTATCAATTGGAGCACATGGTCATAAGAAGCTTGGAATACCAGGAGAAGACTCACCATCTGTAATATCAGCTGTACAACTTTTAAGAGAAGTTGCTGATGATAAATCACCTGATTTTAGAGGAAAGAGTATTGTAGTAATAGGTGGAGGAAATGTTGCTATGGATGCAGCAAGAACCTCAATTAGACTTGGTGCATCTGAAGTAAATATAGTATACAGAAGAAGAAAAATAGATATGACAGCATTAGCTGATGAGATAGAAGGAGCTATAGCAGAAGGGTGTGAAGTTATTGAACTAATGGCACCAATAAGTATAGAGGAAGATGGAAAAGACAAGATAAGAGGTGCATGGTTCCAACCTCAAATTATAGGACCTATAGAAAATAGGAGGGCAAAACCTCTTAATTCTAAGAGAGAACCTGAATTTATACCATGTGATATTGTAATAGTTGCTGTAGGTCAAGATATCGAATCTAAGTATTTTGAAAATTGTGGAATAAGTACTAAGAGGGGAAGAATTATTGTATCAGAATCAGGAGAAGTATGTGGTGAAAAAGGAATATTTGCAGTAGGTGATTGCGTTACAGGACCATCTACAGTAATTAAAGCAATAGCTTCTGGTAAAGTTGCTGCAGCCAATATCGATAGTTATTTTGGATACAAGCATATAATAAAAAATGATGTAGAAATACCACCTATTAAATTTAAAAGTAGTATTTCATGGGGAAGATCTAATATGTATGAAAGGTCAGCGAAGGAAAGAGTTTTAGATTTTAATATGGTTGAAAAATCTCTTACATTAGAAGAAGCAAAACAGGAAGCAGGAAGATGTTTACGTTGTGATCATTTAGGCTGTGGAGCCTTCAAGGGAGGTAGAGTAGATAAATGGTAAGTCTTATAATAGATAATAAAAAAGTATTTGTGCCTAGAGAAATTACAATTCTTGAAGCAGCAAGAATTGCGGGAATAGAAATACCTACACTTTGCTACTTAAAGGATATCAATGAAATAGGAGCCTGTAGAGTTTGCTTAGTTGAGATTGAAGGAGTTAATAAACTTGCAGCAGCATGTAATACTCCTGTTTCAGACGGAATGGTTATTAGGACTAATAGCCCAAGAGTTAGAAAAGCTAGGAAGATTAATGTAGAACTTATACTTTCACAGCATAATTTCCGTTGTGCTACATGTACTAGGAATGGAAGCTGTAGGCTTCAAAGTATATCAAGAGATTTAGGAATAAATTATTTGCCTTATAAAGAAGAAATAAAATATAAACCTTGGAGAAAGGATTTTCCTTTAATAAGAGATAATGAAAAATGTATAAAGTGTATGAGATGCGTTCAAGTATGTAATAAAGTTCAATCTTTAGGAGTATGGGATACAACAGGAAGTGGTTCTAGAACTAATATTGGTGTATATAAAAATAATAGAATAGAGGATACAAATTGTTCTTTATGTGGACAATGTATAACTCATTGTCCAGTAGGAGCCTTAGTTGAGAGAGATGATACTGAAAAAGTTTTTGAAGCATTAGCAGATCCAGAAATTATTACAGTAGTACAGATAGCCCCTGCAGTTAGAGTTGCTTGGGGAGAAGAAATAGGACTTTCTAGGGAAGAAGCTACTGTAGGAAAAATAGTGGATGCACTTAGAAGAATAGGCTTTGATTATGTATTTGATACTAGCTTCGCTGCTGATTTAACTATAATGGAGGAAGGTACTGAATTAGTTAAAAAGTTAAAAAATGGTTATAAACCTCCAATGTTTACATCATGTTGCCCTGGATGGGTACGATTTATAAAATCCGAATATCCAGAATATGTATCAAAACTTTCTACAGCAAAGTCTCCACAACAAATGTTTGGCGCAATAACAAAGACATACTTTGCAGAAAAGATGAATATTGATCCAAGCAAAATATACTGTATATCAATAATGCCATGTACTGCAAAAAAATACGAAAAGGATATAGTAGGTATAAATGGATCAGATGCAGATATAGATGTAGATGCAGTGCTAACAACAAGAGAGCTTGTAAAGATGATAAGAGCAGAGCATATAAATCCTAAGGATTTAAAAGATGAAGATATGGATAGTATACTAGGAGATGGAACAGGAGCAGGCATTATTTTTGGAGCTACAGGAGGAGTAATGGAGGCTGCATTAAGAAGTGCTTATTACTTGCTTACAGGAGAAAATCCAAAGGCTGATAGCTTCAAAAAAGTAAGAGGAATGAATGGATGGAAAGAAGCTGAATTTGCTATTGGAAGCAATATTTTAAGAGTAGCTGTAGCAAGCGGTCTTGGTAATGCTAGAAAGCTTATGGATGCTATAGAAAGAGATGAAGTTAAATATGATTTTGTTGAAATAATGGCATGTCCTGGAGGTTGCTCTGGAGGCGGTGGACAACCGATATTCTATAATCAAGAGCTTGCAGAGGATAGAGCTGATGTGTTATATGGTCTTGATAGAAATTCTAAATGGAGATTTTCTCATGAAAACCCTATGGTAATTAAGTGCTATAATGAATATTTAGGTGAACCACTTTCTAGAAGGGCACATGATCTTCTTCATTTTTCACATAGTAAATCTCGCTAATATGTAGGGCTTTTAAAGTAAATATTCATTTTTAATAAGAAAACAAATAAGAGAGTTGATTTGTATTTTATCAACTCTCTTATTTATTGTTGTTATTACATTAAATTTTAAGATTATTATAAGGTTACTAAATTACAATATTATTACAAATAATAAATATAGAATAACAATTTACAACTTTAATACATCTCTATGATATTATATTAGATTTAAGGAGGATACTTATATGCAAAGAATATTGATAGTTGAAGATGAAGAGCCAATATCAAATTTAATAAAAATTAATTTAATTGCAGAAGGATATATGTGTAAGTGTGTTTTTAATGGAATTGATGCTGCAAATATAATTGAAGATGAAAAGTTTGATTTAATTTTATTAGATATTATGTTACCAGGTATTGATGGATATGAACTTTTAGAATATATAAAACCACTTAAAATTCCTGTAATATTTATAACTGCCAAGGGAACAGTAGAAAATAGAATAAAAGGTTTAAAGTTAGGAGCAGATGATTATATAGTAAAGCCATTTCAAATTGGAGAGTTAATAGCAAGGATAGAAGCTGTCTTAAGAAGAGTAAATGGAGGAGATAAGACTTATGATATTTTAGGTGTTAAGATAAATCCAAGTTCTAGATCTGTCATTAAGGATGGTAAATATGTTGATTTAACAGTAAAAGAATTTGATTTATTGTTAGAACTTATACGTAACAAAAATATAGCACTATACAGAAATCAATTATATGAAAGAGTATGGCAAGAAGAGTTTATGGGAGATACAAGAACTATTGATTTACATATTCAAAGGTTAAGAAAAAAATTAGGATGGGAAAATAATATAAAAACAGTATTTAGAATAGGATATAGATTAGAGGTATAAAGTTTTATGAAGCTGTATGTAAAGATATTTTTATGCTCTATAGCAACCCTAAGTTTATTCTTATCATTATCAGCATATGTTTTAATTTCATCTTCTTTTAAAAATTATATGAACAGAGAAATTGATCAAGCAAAAAATCAGTATACCTATATAAAATATAATATTCAATCTAAGTTATTAATGAGTAAAAATAGAAAACAATCAATAAAAGAAAAATATGATTTATCTATTTTAGATGTTTCAAGATATACAATTGAGGGAAACCAAATAGTATTGCTTAGTGAAGATAAAAAAATAATATCCTCTAATCTACCAAATAATATAAGTCTTGATATAGTAAATTTAATAAAAGAAGATTCAATAATATGTAAGATAGAAGATTTAAATGATAGTCAACTTATTATGGTTGGAGGAAGTTTTAAGCATGATGATAGTATATATTATTTAGTTTCAGCTACAAATATAAGTGGAATTTTATCTCATAAGAAGGATATGGAAAAAAACTTTGATTTGATTTATTTTATCGCTATTTTAGCTGGAGCAGTAGTTATGATGATATTATCTACTTTAATTACAAGACCAATTAAAAAGCTGATTAAGTCAAGTTCGAGAATTGCTAGTGGGTATTATAATGAGTATTTAGATTATAGTGACAATGGCGAGTTAGGGGAATTAGCTAAAAGTTTTAATATGATGTCTGAAGCTATAGAAGAAAAAATTCAAGAGTTAGAAATTGATTCAGAAAGAAAAGAAGACTTTGTTACTAACTTTGCTCATGAATTAAAAACACCATTAACATCTGTTATAGGATATGCAGATATGATTTATCATAGAGAGTTACCCAAAGAAGAAATAAAAAATGCTGCTAGATATATTTTGGATGAAGGTCTAAGATTAGAGGCTTTATCCTTTAAGCTTATGGATTTAACAATGCTTAATAAGCAAAATTTTATTTTGGAACAATTAAGTAGTAAAGAAGTATTTCAAAATATTTTAGATACAATAAATCCAATAATTAAAGAAAAAAATATTAATATTTCTTTAGATGTAGAAGATGAATATATAGAAATTGAATTTGATTTATTTAAAATGTTAATTTTGAATCTACTGGATAACTCCATTAAAGCAGATTCAAATAAGTTAAAAATAATAGGTTATAAAATTAATGATAATAGATATCACATTGAGGTCAATGATAATGGAAGAGGTATTCCAAGGGAAGAAATAGATAGGATAACAGAAGCTTTTTATATGGTTGATAAATCAAGATCTAGAGCACAACATGGTGTTGGACTTGGATTAGCATTATGTGAGAAAATAGCTAAAATTCATAAAAGTAATTTGAAAATTTCTAGTGAAGTAAATAGAGGAACAATAGTCTCTTTAGAGGTATATGTTAGTGGAGGTAATCCATAATGAAGAATAAAAAGAAATCAACTTTAATTGGGGTTATATTAATTGTTATAATTATTATAGGTGGATGGGGACTTACTAGATTTTTACTATATAATCAAGAAAAGAGACTTTTATCAGAAGTTCAAGAATATAGAAATGATATTAATAGTAACAATTCAATTAGCAATAGTGATTTAACTACAGAAGAAATTAGAAATATATTAATTACTTGGAATGATAATAGAGATATAAAAGTTCATGAACCAATTATAAATCAGTTAACTATGGATGAAGCAGTAAGTAAAGCAATTGAAGATATAAAATATTTTTGTGAAAAAGGAGTACTTCCCAAAGACTTTGAGGAAATAGATAACTACTGGAATACACAAGCTTTTTTAGGTAGAAAGTCAGTTGAAGAAACAAGAATTAATTATGCATATAGTTATTGGATAATTAGATTTAAAAGTGATGGATTAAATATAGAAGTAAAGCAAAATGCATATACAGGAGATATATGGAGTATAGTAGCATATGACTTTACAGAAGATAAAAAAGAAAATATTAACATAGAGGAAGCCTTAAAAATATATGCAGATTACCTAGGAATAAATATGAGTAATTATAGTAAAAGTGAGCTTGGTTATGGTAGTCTAACATCAGAAGATTCAATGTTATTACTTACTATACAAAGCAATTTAGAAAATGACAAACTAAGTTCTTTAATTGAAATATCTTTATTGCCAAACTAACAAACAATTTAATCATAAAAATTTAATAAATAAATTACAACTAAGATACATTTTATATACTTAAACATTACAAGCTCCTCCTATTATAAATAGTTAGTGTAAAGTTTTTACACTATCTATAAATAGTTAGTGTAAAAACTTTACACTAACTATTTATAATAGGAGGAGTTAAAATGAAAAGTATTGATAAATTACGTAGAAGAAGGAAAAAAGAATAGCATTAAAAAGAATTAGAGTATGTCTAGTTTTATTAATATTTATATTGATTTTAAATAAATTTTTAGGTAATTCATTCAGCTTCAAATTAACTTCAGTAAGGAATGGTGATACTTTATTCATTGAAGAGGTTGATAATAGAGTAAGTGTAATTCTTGATCCAGGACATGGTGGACACGATGTAGGAGCTGAATTTGGCTCAATTTATGAGAAGGATATTGTATTAAATATTTCTAATAAGGTTGGAGATATATTAGAAAAAAATGATATTAATGTTATTTATACAAGAAATGAAGATGTGGTGTTAGGGGAAAATGAGAAAGAAGATTTAAAAAGTAGGGTGAAGATATCAAATTCATCTAATGCAGAATATTTTATATCATTTCATATAAATGACTATATAGATATCTATTCATATGAAGATATATATGGCTTTGAAGTATGGACAAACTATAATGATTATAATAGTGTAAGTTTAGGAACAAAGATAGAGGAGAATTTAGAAAACTTAAATTATACAGAAAGACGTCCTATGCTAGATGGAAGTGAGAGCTTATATGTAATAAGAGAAAATAATATTCCTTCTATACTAATAGAATTTGGATTTATGAATAGTTATAATGACAGAATATATTTTTCTGATGAATATAATCAAGAATTACTAGCAGAAGCTGTTGCAAATGCAATAATAGAAAGTATTAATACTAATTAAAAGTCGCTATACACAATGTGAAATGAAAAATTAAAGAAGACACTTCGCTATGAGTGTCTAAAAAATATATATTCTTAGTAATTACAAAGGAATTACATTAATAAGTATACATTTTTAATAAAGGAGCTGTTGAGACAGCCCCTTTATTTTAAATTATATAAAAATAAGTTTATTTTTAAATTATATATTAATCTAAATCTTTTCCAGTGAATCCTAGTGGTAAAAGTTCTTCTAATGTATATTCTTTAAATTCATCTTTATTTTTAGCAAGATAAATTTTAAAGGTTTTCGGATCGCAGAATTCAGCTATTACTTGTCTGCATACTCCGCAAGGAGCACAGTATTCAGTTTCCTCAGCATCTGCTTTATTACCTACTATTGCAATTGCAAGGAATTCATGTTGCCCTTCTGATACAGCTTTAAAAAAAGCAGTTCTTTCAGCACAGTTTGTTGGTGTAAAAGCGGCATTTTCTATATTACAACCTAAATATATTTTTCCATTTGTACCAAGCAATGCTGCACCAACATTAAAGTTAGAGTAAGGAGTATAAGCAAATTTTTGAGCCTCATAAGCCTTTTCAACTAATAATTTTGCATCAATCATAAATTTCACCTGACACTTTCCTCAATAATGATTTAAAGATATATCTCACTTTAAAAGTATATAACATTAAGTGGATTTCTATTATAACACTATTAAATACCTGTGTATATATGAATTTTAGTTAAAGATAAATTTGTTTTTAAAGATATAAAAAAATACTAAAATATGTATTGACATTAACGCAACGTAAAGGTCTATTATTAACTTGTAAGGAGGAATGATGATGGAATATACAATTAAGAAGCTAGCTGAAATGGCAGGTATAAGTACTAGAACTCTTAGATACTATGATGAAATTGGCTTATTAAAACCTTGTAGAGTTAATTCATCTGGATATAGGATATATGGTGAAAAAGAAGTTGATGAATTACAGCAGATTTTACTTTATAGATCTATGGATATTAAACTTGAAGAAATTCAAAATATAATTTCTAATCCTAGTTTTGATAGCTGCCAATCATTAATTGAACATCGAAAAAACCTCATTTCTAAGAGAAATCAACTTGATCAATTGATTTTAACTGTAGAAAAGACTATTGAATATAAGAAAGGGGAAATAGTTATGTCTAATAAAGAAAAATTTGAAGGATTAAAAAAAGCAGGTTTAGAAGAAAATGAGAGAAAGTACGGAAAAGAAATTAGAGACAAATATGGTAATGAGACAGTTGAAGCTTCTAATAAGAAGTTTATGAATATGAGTGAAGAAGATTTTAATAAAATGAATAAAATTGAGGAAGAGCTCTTTAAGGGACTACTAGAAGTTGTCAGAACTTCAGACCTAGAATCAAATGAAGCCAAAGAAGTTTATGAGAATCATAAAAAGTGGCTTAGCTTCACATGGCCTAGTTATTCAAAGGAAGCTCATATTGGTTTAGCTGAAATGTATGTTTCAGATGAAAGATTTGCAAAATATTATAATGATAAAGCAGGTAAAGAAGTAGTAAATACTTTGAGAGATATAATAGTAAGGTATGCAAAATAGTAATAGTTAATTAAAGGGATTATGGCTATCCATAATCCTTTTATTCTGATATAAAGATATAACAGATTAGTTAATACTGATGTAATGGTAAAATTTATGAATTAATATTATTTTTAATTAGCCTAATAAATATATCAGGAGAAACTATTTTTATTTTAGAATTACTATTTAGTTTATTAATTACATTTTGAAGATTATCCATATCCTTGCTCCACACATGAATGTAAACAAAGGTATAGGATTCAGGATTAGTAATGCCTATATAATCTAAGTTAGCTCTAGAATTAATATTCTTAATTAATTCATCTTCATTTTCTAAATCATCCCAAAGCAAATCTCTGCAAGATACAATAGGTTTATTATTAGACCAAATTATTTCACCTTTATAATTATTATTTCTTTTATAATCAAGATAGAATAAACCATCTATATTGGAACAACTAGTATACTTATCCCATAAATCAATGTCATAAAAGGAATTATCATCAATTATTACTACATATTTTTGATCTACTTTTTTCATATATTCATTTAGTCGATTTGTATAATTAATTAATTTATCCTGAGGATATTTACTTGGATAAATATATCCATTGCCTGAAGGAGAAACGAGATAGTAATCTAAGATTGCACTTTCATAATATTTATTAAATACTGTAGGAGCTAAATAATATAATGATGGACTTAATGTCCAACCTAAATTGAAGTTTCCTCTATTTTTAGAACCATACCATTTTTCAGAACTATAATTACTTCCAAGTAACCATTGCTGATTATCTCCATCAGACATAATAAAAGTTACATAATGGACATTATCATCTTCTGGAACATCAATTTGAGACGTTTGAGTTTGTGGAGTTGGGTTAAATGAGCTTAATACAGATAAATTATATGACCAATCTGCTGTTATAACATCCACACCATACTTTGAAGCTATACTTACATTATTAAATTCATCAGGGCCCCAGCCTAAGCATCGAGCAGTTTCATCCATAGAATTAAATATTTGCTCTCTTAAGGTGGTATCATTTGTATTATCTTCATAAAATATTAGAGATTTAGACATTATTGCATAATCCCTCAAAGCCATAGATTTGTCAGGTGATAATTGAATAACTGTAGAATGATTCAAACCAGAGTTCCATAGATTTTCATATGCCCAATAAGAATTTGTATCTCTACAATTTTTAATTAATGTATTTATATCATAATTGTTTACTTTGACTTCTAGAGATTCTTCAATGGGTAATGCATCTTTTAATGATGAAAGAGAACAAGCATTATTTATAGATGATGGATTAGAATTGCTATATAGTATATATCCTTTAAGTGTGGATTTAAACTTATTTAAAAGTTTCCATGGATCAGATATGTTTTCATAGCAAATATTATAATTCTTATTTAAATCATCTAGCCATATTTTGTAGTCAGGCTCATTTTTATTAAGAATATAAATTTGTGAGTTGGATTTTGTTGATATAATTCCTTGAAGAGCAGAAATCATAGTCTGCTCTTCTTTACTCATATGATCTTCAGAAATAACATATAAATGTTTAGGAATAATAGAATTTTTAATATAATAATCATTTAACTGGTTATTAGTAATATCAGTTCTAATAGAAGAAGTTGATTTAGATTCATAGTTATTATAAAAATCAGTTAAAAATTTATTGTGATTTCCTTCATAAAATCCTTGTGAACTTGTATCACTCATGCCAGATAACAATACTTGACGTTTGATAATGTCGTTCAAATTAACATCTTTATGATTTTTCATAATATCATACATTATTAAAAAGGTAGTAGTTCTACCTATTCCCTCTTTACAGTGAAAGTGAAGCCATGAATCTTTTGGCTGATTTTTAACAAAATCAATAAAATAATTAACCATATCATCAGTGGGGATTCCACCATCTGTTACAGGAATATGAATGTATCCAATTTCTTTTGAGTTAGCAACTTGTAATTCATTTTGAACAGATTTAGGAACTATAGTTTCCTTTGTGTTATAGAAAGTGATAGGGATTCCAATTTTAATTGAGTCCAGTAACTTATCTTGGGTAGATAAAACTTCAGATAAGCTTAATCCCTTGTTGGCATTATTTTTTTCATTTTCAAAGCTAATAGCTATTCCATTTATAAATCCATGAGATTCTTGCCTTAAATCAATATCTATTATAGAAAAGTTATTATTAATAGACTCTTTTATTAAAGAAAGACCTGAATCTGAAAACTGTGCACTTCCTGATATATTTAATTTATCAAGACCTTTAATATTAATAGTATCATCTTTTATAATAGCTTTATAATTAGAAGACATTCTAAAGTGATGTGGCAGTATATTATTATTAGAAGAATTTTCTAACAAATTTAATTCTGATGAAGCTTTAGGAAAGTAATTTATATTCATTAATAAGCAAAGGATTAATAAAATAAAAAGAGAACAAAATTTAATAAATTTTTTCATATGTATGTACATCACAAAAGATTATTTATATTTATTAGCATTAGAAATGAATTAAAGATTTATTCATTAAATCTTATTTAATACATATACGAATGATGGAATCATATTTTAAAATTTGAAAATATTAAATAAAGACAAGGTGCTATATATAATTCCTTATGAAGGATTTTCCTATGATAAGACAGTAAGTATTGATGGATTTAAAAATTTAGATATAAAAGGTTAATTTTTAATTTAATTACAATACTTTTTTTATTATATAAGTTTCAAAAATATTTAAAATATATCTCAATTTAAGCATACCCTTTTATTTCATTTAGATTAATGATATTCTAATTATATCTTATATATATTTATAGTATTGTGGAGGCGGAAAGTGAATATATTAACTGAAATCCAAAAGATATATAATAGTTTTTCTGATAAGGAAAAAGCAATTGCTGATTATATAATGCAGTATAAAGAAAATATAAAAAATATAAATATTAAAGATCTAGCTAATGAAACAGGTACTTCATGTTCAACTATAACTAGATTTGCTAAAAAAATAGGCTGTGATAGTTTTGTTGATATGAAAATTATGCTAGGTTCTAATAGAAGAGAAAAGATAGTTTCAGAAGATGAGGATGAGATTTTTTCTTATGCTTATCATTATTATAATGAAGTTATAGAAAGAACCAAGATGTTAATAGATAAAGAAGCTATTTTTAATATAGTTACTGAACTTAGGGAAGCTAGAAATATATATATTTATGGAGTGGGAAGCTCAGGATTAACTGGGGCAGAAATGATGCAAAGGCTATTAAGAATGGGTTTTAATGTGCATTGTATTACAGACTCACATATGATGATAATTAATAGTTCAATAGTTAAGCAAGATGATTTGGTAATAGGGATTTCTATATCAGGAGAAACTGAAGAAGTTGTGCTTTCATTAAAGAATTCACAGAAAAATGGAGCAAAGACAGTTGCTATAACTAGTTTTGAAGATAGTAGCATAGTGGAGTACTCGGATATAGAATTTATAGTTTATAACCCTAAATTTGTTAATAAAAGTATGTTTATTAACAGTCAATTTTCAGCTATGTATTTATTAGATTTAATTTCTATGGCATTATTAAAAGATGAGGAGTTAAGTAAAAAGATGCAAATCACAATAGATGCTATTAGCAAGGATTAATATTAGACAAAAATTAAAATTTGTGTATTTTATATAAAAAAATATGAATAAATAACATTGAGAGAGATAATCATTTTTATTGGCTTTTTTTAATGACTTTCTGAAAATTAATAGAAGTGCTATTCTGGAAAATAGTGCTATAATTAAGTGAAAGAGAAAGAAGAGGTGATTACAATGGAAAAGCTACTCAGATTTATGAAATATATATCTGGATATTTTAATAATGAAAAACAATTAAAAGAAGAAAAAGAATCAACTGGAGAAGTTAGAACACCTATGGCAAAGCATATAGTTGGGATATGTAATGACAAGATGAAGAATTTACCAAAAGATTTTAATGGATTCTTCACTATAGATGAAACTTACTATAATCATGGAGATAATGAAACTGTATTACATCATTTATTTTTATATACATTAAATGAATATAATGATGTAATGTTAACTTCTTATGAGCTCCCAAACTACATAGATTATAATGATTTTATAAATTCAAATAATGAATTGGTAATAGACTATGATAAATTAGAATTATCTAAGAAATTTACTCCAATAGTATTTCAAGAAAAAGACGGATACTTTTTAGCAGAAAGTGAAAGTAATTTTTCACCTGAAGTAATATTTACTGCAATAGAAAAAGTGTATGATGGAAAGATGCATGTTACAGAGATATTTAGAAAAAATAGAAAAATAATTTCTGGATCAGAAGAACCAATAAAATACGATAAGATTAAATAAGTAAAATTATCTTAAATATAGAAGAAGGCAGATATTAGATTAGCATGTCCAGAAGTTTACTATGGTATAAATAATATAATATATATCTTCTTTTTTTATTGTTTTTTTCAGAATAATCAAATAGTAATTATATAAAATAAAATAATTACGTATAAAATGGGCACAAAATAAAGTTGTCTTTGCAACTATTCACTATTTAACGTATAATAGAAATATATATTAATTACTTGGAGGAGGGTTATATGATTGAATTAATGATAGTTTGTGGATTAATTTTATTAATTTGCATATCTTCGAGTAAGATACTATACAAGTTTGGTATCCCGATGCTTTTAATATTTATAGTATTAGGAATGATATTTGGCTCAGATGGAATTGTAGGGATATACTTTGATAATTATCAATTAACTAGTATAGTATCTTCTTTAGCTTTAGTGTTTATTATGTTTTATGGAGGTTTCGGAACTAATTGGAAAATGGCGAGAAAATCAGCAGTACCTTCAATATTAATGTCTAGTTTTGGAGTTATAATAACAGCTGGACTTACGGGATTATTTTGTCATTATGTATTAAAGACAAGTATCTTAGAAGGATTATTGATAGGAGCAGTAGTTGGCTCTACTGATGCAGCATCTGTGTTTTCAGTATTACGTTCACAAAAGTTAAATTTGAAGGGGACATTAGCACCATTATTAGAAATAGAAAGTGGAAGTAATGACCCGATAGCATATATGCTAACAATTATTATATTAACTTTAATGAGTAATGGAGGAGTTAGTTTAATTATTCCTATGCTAATTAAGCAAATACTATTTGGAATTATAACAGGAAGCATTTTAGCAAGGATTTCAGTATACATTTTAAAAAGAGCTAATTTCGAAGTAGAAGGATTTTATACAATTTTTGTAACAGCTGTTGCAATTTTATCTTATGCACTAAGTGAATACATTGGTGGTAATGGATACTTAAGTGTTTATATGGCAGGAATTATTCTAGGGAATAATAGGATACCTCATAAAAAGAGTTTAGTACATTTCTTTGATGGATTATCTTGGATAATGCAAATAGGTTTATTCTTTGTTCTAGGACTATTAGCATTCCCATCTAAATTACCAGAAGTTTTTGTTATTTCTATAGCTATATCATTATTTATGATGTTTATAGCAAGACCTTTAGCAACCTTTATAATTTTAAAGTGGTTTGACTATTCTAATAAGGAAAAAATATTTATATCCTGGGTTGGTTTCAGAGGAGCAGCATCAATTGTTTTTGCTATTTATACTGTAACTTATGGAGTAGATATAGGAAATGATATATTCCATATAATATTCTTTATAGCTCTATTATCTGTTTCTATTCAAGGAACATTTACACCAATATTGGCTAAAAAGTTAGATTTGGTTGATGATAATATGCCAGTATTAAAAACTTTCAATGATTATAAAGAAGATAAGAGTACGAAAATTTTAGAAATTAATATAGATGAAAATAGTAAGTGGGTAAACAAAACTATTATGGACTCAGATATACCAGAGGAAGTATTAGTAGTAATGATAAGACGTAATAATGAGGTTATAATTCCAAAGGGGTCAACAGAAATTAAAAAAGATGATATATTAGTTTTAGCCTCTAACAGTTTTGATAACTTATTAGCTAATTAGATTATAGTAATACAAAAAAGAAATGATAATTATTTAAAATAGAAGAATATAATTAGTAAAATATGAAATACATATTACCTTATGAGATAATATAAAGGAAAAAGATAATATGTATTTCTTTTTTAATCTTCTAAAATTTCGAATTCGTCCTTTGTAGCACCACAAACAGGACAAACCCAATCATCAGGTAACTCTTCAAATGGAGTATCTGGATAGATTCCATTTTCAGGGTCTCCATATTCAGGGTCATAAACATAAGTACATGGAACACATACGTATTTTTGCATTTAATAAATACCTCCTAATCATCTATACATTAAAATGTATTGGGCATATTATTAAAATATGATATAAATTAATATAAATAGAAAACTAAATGAAGGAGATGTTAAAATGAGTAGAAAAACTAGTAATAATAATGACTTACTTAGTAGTGTAAGAAAAGATACTTCTCCCAAAGTTTATTCTTTATTAGTTGATTTAGTTAATGATGAGAGAGAAGACTTGGCAGAGTTAGTATTAAAAATAGATTATCTATTGGAGTATTCAAGTGCATGTATTCGCCAAAAGGATTTTGAAGAGGCTAAAGAGACTTTAAGTAAAGTGGAAAATAGATTGAAAATGCTAGAAAAAGATAATGTAGATACTGAGTATATTAGATATCTTTATGATGGCATAAAAAAGAAGTGTAAGTAAATAGAAATGGAGCTGTAGTAACGGCTCCATTTCTATTAATAATATATTTTTAATTATTATTTTCTTTTTTTATTTCTATTTGCAACTTCAATGTTAACTTTTCTTTTATTAACTTTAAGTCCTATACATTTTTCAATAACCTTATCTTTAACATCTGGAGCTATATTAACAAAAGAGAAGTTCTCTAATATATCAATATCACCAATAGATGTTGCTCTTATTCTAGCAGTATCTTTTATAAAGTTTACTAAAGATTTAGGTGTAATTCCATCTCTTCTACCAATAGATAAGAACAAACGTACATCCTCTGACTTTGGAGCTTCTAATACATTAGAAGAATAGTTATCAAGTAAGGAACTATTAAATTGATTTTTAATTAATGCTGCAATAAGGTCAACATTATCAAATTTCTCAGATAATTCCTTAGCTATTGGTATAAATCTTGAGTAATCTGAATCATTAATAGTACTTGAAACATCATCTAATATGCTATCTGATTTACTTTCAAATATTTCATTAACTGTTGGGATAGACTTTCTAGATATGTCTCCTTTAGTCACTGATTTTATTTGTTTAAGCATAGAGTATTCTTTTGGAGAAACTAATGAATAAGCTATTCCATCTCTATTAGCTCTTCCTGTTCTACCTATTCTATGAACATAACTTTCAACATCTTGAGGTAAGTCATAGTTTATAACGTGAGTTATTCCTTCAACATCTATTCCTCTTGCAGCAACATCTGTAGCAACTAGATAATTTAATGATCCTTCTTTAAATTTCTTTAAGGTTCTTAATCTATGAACTTGTGACATATCTCCGTGCATTCCTTCTACTACATAGCCTCTAGATTGCATTCCTTCTACTAGTTCATCAACACCTTTTTTAGTTCTACAGAATATTATAGCTGAAGATGGTGTATCAAAATCTAAAACTCTGCAAAGAGCTTCAAATCTAGTTTTATGAGATACCTCAAAGAAACTTTGACTTATTTTAGATACAGTCATTGAAGTTTTCTTTATTGATATATGCTTAGCATCTGGTTTCATGTATCTCTTTGCTAATTTTCTAATTTGATCAGGCATGGTTGCTGAGAATAATAAAGTTTGCCTATCTTCTGGTAATTTCTTTATGATATCTTCTAAGTCATCTATAAATCCCATGTTTAACATTTCATCGGCTTCATCTAAAACTAAGAATTTAATTGTATCTAATTTAATAGTACCTCTTTTTATATGGTCTAATACTCTACCAGGAGTACCAACTACTATGTTAACATTTCTTTTTAAATTTCTTATTTGATTATTTATTGGGTCCCCGCCATATACAGGAAGTATTGTCAATTCATCATATTTTGATAATCTCTTAAGCTCATCATTAACTTGGATTGCTAATTCTCTTGTTGGAGCTAAGATTATAGCACTAAGGCCATCCTTTTTTGAAATATGGTTAATTATTCCACATCCGAAAGCTGCAGTTTTACCAGTTCCTGTTTGAGCTTGCCCTATAAGGTCATATCCTTCAATTGCAACAGGTATTGCCTCTGCTTGTATTTGGGATGGTTTTTCAAAACCTAATTCATTAATAGATTTTAAAAGGGTATCCTTAAGCCCTAAGTTACTAAATTTAATTTCATTCATCTAAAATCCTCTTTCTCTTTATTTAAAATAATATATAATTAATCATAAGCGATTATTTTATATTAATTAATTTAGTTAATTGAGTAACCATAAGACAATGAATACTAATTTACTAAACTTAATTTTATTCGACTAAACTATTTTTTGTATTTATTTAAAATAATATATAATTAATCATAAATAGTTATTTTATATTAACTTAATTATTATACACTATATTAAAGAAATATGCTCGTATTATTTAATGATAAAATGAGTTTATTTATGAATATTGTTGAAAAGTCAAAAAGTAAACCTTTTAAGGGGGAATATTATGGGAAAATATGACGAAATTTTGCACTTTTATAAATTGAATACTATTATTGGTAATGTTTATATTGCAAAAAGTGAAAAAGGACTAAGAAATATTGAGTTAATAGAAGATAAATGGAAAGATTTTAACAAGAAATACAAGTTAATAGAAAATAAAGATATATGTAAAAATGAAATTGAACAAATAAATGAATTCTTTTTAGGACAGAGAAAAGAGTTTGATTTAGTATTAGATATTGAAGGAACTGATTTTAGAAAAAAAGTATGGATGGAGCTATTAAAAATTCCATATGGAGAAGTTAGAAGCTATAGTGATATAGCAAAGGCAATAGGGAATGAAAAAGCTGTTAGAGCGATAGGTCAAGCTAATAAAGCTAATCCTATACCAATAGTTATTCCCTGTCATAGAGTTATAGGCAAAAACCAAAAGTTAATAGGGTACGCTGGTAATCATACTGATATTCAAGAGAAGCTGCTTAATTTTGAAAAGAATAATAATTAAATATAATAATAAGTTGCAAAAAAGTCTTATTCATGTTATTCAAAAAAATATGAATAAGACTTTTTAAAAATGTAGTTATTTATATTTTCTATTTTTGGAGATATATTTTTTCTTTAATAAAAATTCTTAATTCAAAAAATAACATAAAAAATGTTGATATTAAAAATCCAATCATAAAAATCTTATGATAGATTACAAAGTATGCAATATAAGCAATAATAGCAAATAAATATACTATAACTAGTATATGCCATTTTTTTGCACTGCTATCAGAAATGATTTTTTTCTTCACATTGACATCATCCTTTATTAATTCATCCAAACTTAAACTAAATTCATCACTTATTGCAATAAGATTAGATATATCGGGAATACCTTTATTATTTTCCCATTTGGTAATAGCTTGTCTTGATACATTTAATTTTTCAGCAAGTTCTTCTTGTGAAAGACCTGATGACTTCCTATACTCTTTTATTTTATCTCCTAAACTCATTAATGAACCCCCTTAAAATTTAT
>NZ_JBNPON010000043.1:0-32930 GCF_050315195.1 Clostridium sp. SGI.024
AATTATTTTAAAATACTACAATTATTAATCCCTTGAAAGAACCATGAAGTAGTAAAATAGTTAAGCATAAAACTTTTAAAGTCTTAGATTTATTTTTTTAACACAAAAAAAGGAACTGTGCCTAATTTTTAATGCAACAGACCCTTCATTAATTATTCATTCTACTTTAGCAGTTATACTCCTTCGAAATTAAACAATGGAATAAAACTTTCACTGTCAGTTCCCTCTTCTTGAATAAATCCATTTTTAACACCTAAATTTAAAGCATAACCAATTAAAGCTTCATAATGTTTTTGATTTAAAGGCTTATTTATTTCTGGATACTTTTTTACATTATCTAAAGGTGTATACTGATTCATAATACTAATATAAACCTTATCTCCATAGGTATTATAAATATAATCTATTATTTTCTTAGAATCAAATAAAAGTCCTGGTAACATAAGATGTCTTATTATTACTCCACTTTGTACTATTCCATTTTCATCAAACTTAACCTCTCCAACTTGATTTACCATTTCATCTATGGCTTCCTTTGCATATTTAAAATAATCCTTAGCTTTTGAATATTTACTTGAATATTTAGTATCGAAATACTTCATATCTGGTAAATATACATCTATGTATCCTTTTAATAATTTTATTGTTTCTACTTTCTCATATCCACTACTATTATAAATAATAGGAAGTTTTAATCCATTACTCTTAGCTATTTTTATAGCTTCAATTATTTGAGCAACATAATGAGTTGGAGTAACTAAATTTATATTTAGTGCCCCTTTTTCTTGAAGTTCAATAAATATTTCTGCTAATCTTTCTATATATATTTCTTTTCCCCATTCACATTGACTTATATTGTAATTTTGACAAAATACACATTTTAATGTGCAATGAGAAAAAAATACTGTTCCAGAGCCTATATCCCCTGATATACATGGTTCTTCCCAATAATGAAGGGCAGCCCTAGCCACCCTTATTTTATCTCCTGCTCCACAAAAGCCTCTTTTACCATTTAATCTATTTGCGCCACAATTTCTTGGGCATAACTTACAACTTTCCAACAATTCCATTTTTCATCACTCCAGATTTCTTCAAAACTTTTCATAACCCTATTTATTTTTTACCTTTTAAATCATTAATAATATCACGTAGTTCTGCTGCTCTTTCAAATTGTAAGTTCTTAGCTGCTTCCATCATTTCTTCTGTATATTTCTTAATTAATTTCTTCTTATCTTTTTCTGAAACTTCCTTAATATTTTCAGTACTATATTCCACTTTTTCTTCAGCTACCTTAGTTGCCTCAATTACTTCTCTTACATCTTTAATAATGGTTTGAGGTGTAATTCCATTTCTCTCATTATATTCGATCTGAATTTTTCTTCTTCTTTCAGTCTCTTTTATAGCTTTATCCATGGACTTAGTAATTGTATCGGCATACATTATTACTCTACTTTCAGAATTTCTGGCTGCTCTACCTATTGTTTGAACTAAGGATGTTTCTGAACGTAAGAATCCTTCTTTATCTGCATCTAAAATTGCAACTAATGCTACTTCTGGTATATCTAATCCTTCTCTAAGTAAGTTTATACCTACTAATACATCAAATTCACCTAGTCTTAAATCTCTTATAGTCTTCATTCTTTCTATAGTTTCTATATCTGAATGCATATAAGTAGTTTTTATTCCTAAATCCTTTAAATACTTAGTTAAATCTTCTGCCATTCTCTTAGTCAAAGTAGTAATAAGAGTTCTAAAGCCTTTTTCTGTAGTTTTCTTAATTTCAGCATATAAATCATCTATTTGACCTTTTACTGGTCTTATTTCTATAACTGGATCTAATAATCCTGTTGGTCTTATAACTTGCTCTGCTATATTAGTTGAATTATCTAACTCATATTGTGCTGGTGTAGCACTAACAAAGACTACTTGATTCATTTTTTTCTCAAATTCAGAAAACTTTAATGGCCTGTTATCATAAGCACAAGGTAATCTAAATCCATAATCAACTAAAGTATTCTTTCTTGATCTATCTCCAGCATACATTGCTCTACATTGTGGTAATGTAACATGACTTTCATCTATAAACATTAAAAAGTCATCTGGAAAATAATCTAATAATGTTTGTGGCGGTGTTCCAGGTGCTCTTCCATCTAAAATCCTTGAATAGTTTTCTATTCCACTACAATATCCCATTTCTCTTATCATTTCTATATCAAAGTTAGTTCTTTGTCTTAATCTTTGAGCTTCTAATAACTTTTCTTGACTATTAAGTTCCTTAAGCCTATCTTCAAGTTCATCTTCTATTTGCTTTATAGCCTTCTCTAAAACCTCATGAGATGTAGCAAAGTGAGATGCAGGTGAAATAGAAACATGATTTCTCTCTCCTAATATATTTCCAGTTAATACATCAAATTCTCTTATTCTTTCTATTTCATCTCCAAAAAACTCTACTCTTATTCCTTTATTAGAATAAGATGCAGGAATTATATCTAAAGAATCTCCTCTTACTCTAAAGCTTCCTCTAGCAAAATCAATATCATTTCTTTCATATTGAATTTCTATAAGTTTTCTAATAATCTCATCTCTATCTTTTATCATTCCAGGCCTTAAAGAAATAGTTAATTTTCTATATTCTTCTGGATTACCTAATCCATAAATACAGGAAACTGAAGCAACGATTATAACATCTCTTCTTTCTAATAAAGCTGATGTTGCAGAGTGTCTTAACTTATCAATTTCATCATTTATAGATGCATCTTTTTCTATAAATGTATCTGTTTGCGGTACGTAGGCTTCTGGTTGATAGTAATCATAATAAGATACAAAATACTCTACAATATTATTCGGAAAAAATTCTTTAAATTCTGAACATAATTGAGCTGCTAATGTTTTATTATGAGCTAATACTAATGTAGGCTTTT
Organism: Clostridium sp. SGI.024; assembly: GCF_050315195.1. Lineage (NCBI taxonomy): Bacteria > Bacillati > Bacillota > Clostridia > Eubacteriales > Clostridiaceae > Clostridium > Clostridium sp. SGI.024. The sequence continues at coordinate 2,922 of NZ_JBNPON010000043.1, forward strand.
GAACTCTTTCGATAATATTTGCCATGGTATAAGTTTTCCCTGAACCAGTTACACCTAATAGAGTTTGACATCTATCACCATTATTAATTGAATTAACTAAGCTTTCTATAGCTTGAGGCTGATCCCCAGTTGGTTTAAATTTTGATTCTATTTTAAACTCCGGCATTTTTTCTACTATTACTTTATTTTGTAAAGTAATATCTCCTTTCTATATAAACATGTTTCTCCTTCTAATAAATAGATTATACCTATAATTATATCTTATTACAAAAGTAAATTAATCACTTTTTATAAGTAACATAAATTAAAGTTCACCTAAAATATGAAGTTATAGAAAAATATAAAACAATAGTAAAAAAGGAGATGTTATACCATCCCCAAATCAGTAATATAATTAATTTTTAATTGTCTAAATTTTTTAAAATACATTATTTCATCCATATCATGAGTTATTATAATAGCACTTTTATTTTCTAACTTACTTATTACAAAATCCATGACTTTAATCTTAGTCTCTTTATCCAATCCTTTAAAGGGTTCATCCATTATAAGCAAATCAAAGTCATATAATAATGCTCTAATTATAGCTATCCTTCTCTTCATACCTCCACTTAATTCTCTTACTCTTTTATGCATACAATCCTTTAAATCTAGTAACTCTAAAGATTTTTCAATTTCTAAATTACTTATATTTTCACATACTAATTTTATATTCAATAAAACACTTAAATTTTCACATAAACTATCTTCTTGAAATACAACACTAATTTTTTTATTATTTATTCCTATAACTTTTCCATCATCAGCTTGTACTAATCCCATTAATATTTTTATCAAAGTTGTTTTTCCTACTCCAGAAGCCCCCATTATAAATGATATAGTTTTATCTTTAAAAGTATAATTAAAATTATTTAACACAACTTTATCATTATATCTTTTTTTTAGATTTTCAATTACTATATCCATTTAACTTATCTCCAATCTTTTCAGTAATAAGTCTATTAACTTTAAAAAACTTTTTTGAAAGCAAATACTTATTAAAATAATAACAATAGTCCATGCAAATAAATCAGGAGTATTTAGATATATTTTAGCTGTGTATAACTTTTCACCAATGGAGTTAGCTGGCATACCTATTACTTCTGCTGCTATTCCTGACTTCCAGCATAACCCTAAAGAAATGCTACAGGCAGCTCTTAAATAAGGTGCTACTTCTGATAAATATATATATCTTATTTTTTTAACCCTACTAACCTTAAATACCTTTGCCATATCTTCTAATTCTCTTGGGATATTATTTATTCCATCTAGCACATTTCTATAAACAACAGGTAGTACCATCAAAAAAGATATAAGAATAGATAAATTTTTTGATGAAATCCATATAAGACATAATATTACAAAAGATGCTACTGGAATAGCTTGTATTGTAAGTATTAATGGTTCAATAAGTATTTTAAAATTCTTTTTATTTGATGCTATTATTGCTGTTATTATTCCTATTATAAAAGCTAACATAAATCCTGTTGTTATCTTTGCAAAAGAATAAAATATAGATTTCCAAAATTCTACTTCTATAGATAACTCCAAAATCCTTTTTAAAGTGGCAAAAGGCGTTACTAAAAGTATTTCTTGGTCAATTATCATACTGACAATTTGCCATACTATAAGCCAAAAAACTATTGCTAATATATGAGCTTTATTAATTTTCTTGAATGTAGTAGAAAGCTTCATCTGGTATCTTTCCTCCTACAGACTTTGGATTAGCATCATAAAGTATTTCTAAATACCCACTTAGCTTTTCCTTCATATCTTCGCCATCTATTAATACTATATTACAATAAGGTACTGCTTTTTTAGCTATTTCCGCTGTAACTATTCCATTTTCTTCTATTAATTTAGCTGCTTCATCTAAGTTATTATTTGTAAAATCAACTGATTTTTTATACTCTTCTAAGAAACTAGAAACCTTCTGTGGATATTTTTCAACAAACTCTTTTCTTGCAACTACTACTCCTGTAATTAATGTACTTCCATTATTATTATCTAAGGCTTCCCACTCTTTTGTTAAATCTAAAGCTACTCTTAAATTTTTATTTTTGCTTAAAGCTGTTGTAACAAATGGTTGAGGTAATACAGCTATTCCATTCTCATCATTTAATAAAGCTGCTAAGCACTCTGTATGTTCTGATTTATACTCCACTGTTACATCACTGTTAGGATCTATGCCCTTTTGTTCTAAAATATAATTAAAGCTATATTCAGGAATTGCTCCCTTTCCACTAGAGTAAATTGTTTTTCCTTTTAAATCTTCAATACTATTTATAGAATTTCCATTTTCGATTACATATAAAACTCCTAATGTGTTAATAGCTAATGTTACAACTTCCCCATTAGTATTATTATATAAAACTGATGCTAAGTTTGCTGGAACAGCAGCAATATCTATTTCTTTATTAACTATTTTAGGTGTAATTTCATCTACAGAATTTGCTATAGTAAATTCATAGCTTTTTTCCTCCTTACTATTTTCATCGCTAATCATTTTAACTAATCCCATTCCTGTTGGTCCTTTTAAAGCAGTTACCTTAGCCACTACGCTGGCTTCTTCTTTTGCATCATCTTTTTTTACATTTGAACTACATCCAGCTAATGAACTTATCATTAATGCTATTAATAAAAATAATGTTAGTTTCTTTTTCATAAAATACATCTCCTTATGCTTAGTTTATATTTTAATTTATATTTCATATAGAATTTTTTTTAATTTTTCTTTATCTAATATCCTTATACTATTTTTGTTAAATTCTAAACATTTTTCATTCTGTAATGATTGTAATTCTCTATATAAAGATGCTCTACTTATTCTAAGAATCTTACTTAGCTCTTCCTTAGAGCACTCTAACAAAACCATATTATTATCATTATTTTTTTCTAATAAATGCTCTATAAGCTTCTTCTTACTAGATTGTATATTTAAAAATTCTATTTTTTTTAATAAAAACTGTATTTTTCTGTTACAATAGCGTGAATACTCTAAAGAAATCATACTATCATGCTTTATCATTTCTATAAAATCTCTTTTAGGATAAAAAATAACAGAAACATTACTCTTACATTTTAACACAGTTTCTAAAGGTTCATCCTCAAATATATTAGAAATACCAAAAACATCTCCTTCTTTTAAAAGAGACATATTAACTTCTTTTCCATCACTTGATATACAATATACAGATACTTTCCCAGTTTTAATTACTCCTACATAAAATTCTCCATCAAAAAAATCACTTATAAATTGACCTTTTCTATAAATTTTATTTTTTATTTTGTTTTCAACTATATATCTTTCAGAAAATAATTTGCTATTTACCAGCACTTCTCTCCCACTCAAAGATATCACCTCTTATATGAAAAATACTCAATTTACTTGAAATATTATCATAGTATTTACTACATTTCAACGCTATTGATAATTATTTTCAATTAATTTTATTTCTTATTTGTCTAATTTGATACAGTTTATATTATTATCTAATGCTATTATATATTTTAACAAAAATAATCAAGGAGGTTTACTTAATTAATGAAAACTATATTAATTTCTGGTTCATCTTCTGTTGGAAAAACATCTTTAATAAAACACTTAATTCCTTATTTAAAATCTAAAAATATTAATCCTTCTATATGTAAAATAGATTGCTTAGCTACTGATGATGACTTAATATATAAAAAATTAAATGTCCCATATATAGTTGGGCTTAGTAAAGATATATGTCCAGATCATTTTCTTATTTCTAATATAAACGAACTAATGACTTGGGCAAAAAATAAACATAGTGATATTTTAATAATAGAAACTGCTGGTCTTTGTAATAGATGTTCTCCTGCAACAAATAAAACTTTACATATATGTGTATGTGATTGTACATCTAGTTTTAAAACGCCTCAAAAATTAGGGCCTATGCTAAGTGAAAGTGATGCCATAGTTCTAAGTAAAATAGATATGGTATCTCAAGCAGAAAGAGAAATAATCTCTTTTAATATAAAAAAAATAAATCCTAATTCTAATATATTCTTTATTGATGGCTTAGTTGGTTATGGAGTAGAGCTTATTTCAAATTATATAAATAATATTAATATCGAAAATAATGATACTCACTTATTAAGACATACAATGCCAAGTGGAGTATGCTCTTATTGTATTGGTGAATGTAGGATAGGCGATGAATTCCAACAAGGAATAGTATCTAAAATAAACTTTAGAGGTGATTTTTAATGAAAAGTATAACTATTTATCCTGGTAAAGATAAATATGGTAATATTGAAAACTTTGAAGCATTAACCTTTTATAAAGGTCACATATATTCTATTGTAGGTAATACTGGCTCTGGAAAAAGCAGATTAATAAAGGATATAGAGCAATTTGTAAATAAAGATTCATTAACTCAAAGAAAAATTCTTGTTGATAATATGGAAATACCTATAGAAGAAAGAAATTTCTTTTCTACACAGCTTATTTCACACTTAAGCCAAAATATGAGATTTGTACTTGATTCTACAGTTGAAGAATTCTTAATTATACATAAAGAATGTAAAAATAATAGCTCTGTATCAATAGAAGAAATATTAAATGTTGCAAATTCTATAACATCAGAACCTGTTTCAATGAATCAAGAACTTTCATCTTTAAGTGGTGGCCAAACTCGTGCATTAATGATTGCCGATATTGCTCTTATATCTGATAATCCAATAATTTTAATAGACGAAATAGAAAATGCTGGAATAAATAAAAATATTGCTTTAGATATGCTATTAAAAAGTAATAAACTAATTTTCATTGTTACACATGATCCTCATACAGCATTAATAGCTGAAAAGAGAATAATAATGAAAAATGGATCTATTTTTAATGTAATAGATAAAAGTGAAGAAGAAAAAGAAATATTAAACAAACTTAAACTTATGTATGATTTTCAACTAGAATGTCAATCTAAATTAAGAAAAGGAGATAAACTTTATGAAAACTGTTAAATTATACTGGAGTAATATATGTATACTTCATAAATATGAAAAAGATTATTTAGATAATTTAATTTTAACTTTAAAAGAAAAAAATATTAATTTAGAAATTACTTATTTTGGTATAGGATGTCCTTTTAAACTTAATGAGTATTTAAAGAAAGACGATGCTATACTTCCTGATATTATAGTATCAACTGATTTAGAAGTATATGAAGATAAAAATATCTACTCAAAATTTTCCAAAGACTTATATGAGTTATCACAGTATTTCAATTTAAAAAATGAAATCAAAACTTCAAATGTATATTTCGATAAGAAGATTCTTCCCTTCTTAATTATTCCATTAATTTTTTCATATAATAACAACTATACTGGTCTAAAAGACTCTATTAAAAATATAGTTGAAAGTGATGCTAGAACTGTTGTAGGTGGAATTAATAACTCTGGTGCAAAATCTATAGTAAAAGCTATTTGGAGTGAATACGGAAAAGATTACGCTGAAAAATTCTTATCTAATACAACTATATTAAATATGCCAATACAATCCTTTAATGCAGTAAAAAATGGTTCTGATAGAATTGCTATAACTCCTAGTATATATGCAAAGCGAGCTAATAATACTGATTTATTTATATCATATCCTAATGATGGGGCTATAGCTTTACCCTCTTATATAACTGCAAGTAAATCATTAGATGAAAATACTATGCTAGAAGTTTTAAATTCACTTATAACAAAAGATTTCTGTAATTCATTTGTAAAATCAGCATCATTAGTATCTTGTATTGCTGATACAATTGACGATAATCTTATCTTAAATAATAACCATAAATTTTTATATCCTTCTAAAGAATGGTTAAATAAAACTAATTCTGAAGAATTCTTTGAACTTTATAATAAATATATATAGATGTCTGTTGCACTAAAAATTAGTGCAACAGCTCTTTTTTAATAAAAACTTAAGTATACACAATTTGATAGACACAGAAATATTTAGTTTTTTTTCTTCATTTCATCTAATACTTTCTTAAAATCATCATTATCTACACTAATAGCATTATCTACCTTTACCATTCTTGGTACTAATAACATTCCTACCTTTTTATTCTTTGGTAATATTGATAAATCGACTATTTCCCCGGTAATTTTTTTAACTTTAAATGAAATTTCGTTAAAATTCTCTCTTACAGCTTTAAAAATTTCAACTTCTGATAAAACTTTTTCCCCATTAACTTCTAATATTTTATCTCCTCTTCTTATTCCTGACTCATAAGCTGGCGAAGTTGGTGCTACTTCTAAAACTGAAACTCCATTATCATCAGTAAAATAAATATATTGTCCACTTTTTTCAATTTTATTTTGTATTTTAATCATAAATTCATGTCCTAAAGGAGCAAATATAACAACAATAATTTGTCCAATAATTCCAAATTGGGCTAATTGAGACACTAATGTTAATATAATCCCATATATTAATATTCCAACTCCAGAGTAAACTGGTTTTACATTCTTTCTTTTTGTAAAAGAAACAGAATTATATGATACTACACCATATAATGGTATAGCTGAAATAATTGATGAACTTAACATTAATAATGCTTGTGACTTATTAATTATTGGCCACCAATCTGGTGTAGCTACTGAAGATGTAACTGCTGTTGATATATTACTTGTTATTGCTATAAATATAGCAACTGGCAAAGCCCAATATCTATTATATGCAAACCCACCTACTATTTTTTCGTCTCTATTTGAGAATACAGGTATAGCTCCTCTTCCACCATCAAACATAACTAGTATTCCTTCTAACATATGCATAATGCCTACAAATGTCATAAGTTCCAATATATTAACATTTATGTATGAACTAGTATTTGTAACACTTGCTAAAGAACTTGATAAAATACTTATAGCCCCTAATACTGCTCCAGAATAAGAAAAGCAAATAAACCTCTTTTTTATAAAAAGCAGTAAAATAGAAATCATAAACATAACTTCTATTCCAGAATTTTCATTGAAAATTATTCCTAACATACTCAATATTACACTAACTATAGCTCCAGCAATTATACCTAAAGATATTTGAGATAATGTAAGTTCTAAAGGGGAGTTAATCATCTCCCCAATAGTCATTTTCTGCATAATTGATATTCTCTTATTTTTTGTATAAAACATTATCCCTAAAACTACTAGCATAAATATATGCATAGGCTCAACAATAGCATAAGCTACGGTTCTTAAAGTATATAGTATTAACTCCATTTGTGAGCCTCCTATTTTATCTTTTCTTTTATAACTTCTAATCCTTTATTAAATTGAGGATCTATACTTCTATCATATTCCTTCTCTAAAATATCCTTTGGAATTTCAACTTCTATATCTGGCTTAATTCCTATTTTATGTATATTTTCTCCATTAGGAGTATAATATTTAGAAGTTGTTACTTTTAATCCACCATTACCATCTTTAAATTCTATTAATTGTTGAACGATTCCCTTACCAAAGCTTGTAGTTCCTATTATAGTTCCTGCTTCATAATCTCTTAATGCTCCAGTTACAACTTCTGATGCTGATGCACTTCCTCCATCAATTAATATTACTAATGGCATTCCCTCTGCTTCTCCACCTACTGATTTTGCTTCTTGCTTTTTATCATACTTATCTATTGTATAAGTTACTACCTTTCCCTTTGGTATAAATTGAGAAGCTACATTTACAGCCTCACTAAGAGATCCACCTGGATTCCCTCTTAAATCTAATATCATTCCCTTCATACCTTGAGACTTTAATTCAACTATTTTATTTTTAAAATCCTTTGCTACATCTTCATCAAAGGAAGATATTTGTATATATCCAATGTTTCCATCTATAATTTCACCCTTAACAGAAACAACTTTTATTTCATCTCTAACTATTGAAATATCAAGATATTCAGATCCTTCTCTTAATACAGTTAAGGTTACTTCTTGACCTTTTTCTCCTCTTATTGTTGCTATAGTCTTATCTAAATTAGGCTCTGTTATTTCATTACCATCTACCTTCAAAATTACATCTCCAGCTTTTAATCCTGCTTTTTCTGCTGGTGATCCTTCAATTGGTGACACAACTGTTATTTTATCATCTTTAATTCCTAATTGTGCTCCGATACCAACAAAATGCCCTTCTATTTGATCTTCAAAAGCCTTATATTCGCTAGCATTCATAAATACTGTATATGGATCATTTACTGATTGAGTCATACCTTTAATGGCAGCTTCAAGTAAAGAATTGTCATCTAACTCCCCATCATACTTTGTTAATAAAGCATCTCTAACTTGAAATAGTAATTCATACTTCTTAACATCTTTGATTTCACTAATATCTTTTGCTACGTCTTCACTAACACTTATTAAACTTAGCCCATTAAAAGCAAATAAATTTCCTATATAGAAAAACATAAAATTGGACAATATGAAAACTATAATTAATCCTACTATTATAAAGGTTTTTTTACGTTTACCTTTGTACTTCTTATTCTCCTCCATATTCTAATACTTCCTTTCATAAAACTATAAATTTTCTAAATAATATAATTTAAGTGGAGTTAAACTCCACTTAAATTATATTATTTATTCTTTCATTTTATTAATCTCTTTATACATCTAAGAATTTTCTTAATGCTAATAGACTTCCCAAAGAACCTATTACTGCTCCACCTAATATAAATATCCAAGATAAAGTTTCTAAAACAAATGATGGTGAAACTAAGGAAACTAAGAACATATTTGATACTATGTATCCAAATATCCATCTATATAGTGCATATAGTAGTATGCTTGAAAGTAAAGATCCAACTACACCTATTATCATACCTTCAATTATAAATGGCCATCTTATAAACCAATCAGTAGCTCCTACATACTTCATTATTCCAACTTCTCTTCTTCTAGAGTATACTGTTATTTTGGTTGTATTAGTAATTAAGAATATAGATACCCCTATAAATACAACAAATAATATTAATCCCGTTATTCTAACTCCACCTACAAAAGAGCTTATTGTATCAATCATATCTTGCTGATTTGAAATATCCTCTACACCAGTCATATCCTTAACTGCTTCAGCAATATGCGAAGCATCTTCAGGACTTTCTAATTTTACTATAAATGAACTTGGAAGTGGGTTGTCTTTTAAATCATATCCTTCTAATAAACCTTGATTATCTTTTAACATTTCTTTTAAGTTAACAAAAGCCTCTTCCTTAGATTCATATATAACTTCTTTAACACCATCTAATTCATTAAGTTTCATTTCTATTTCTCTTTGATCTATTAACTTAATATCATTATCTAGATAAACCTTAATTTCTACTTTTGATGCCACATCTTCTATTGCCTTATTAAAATTCAATCCTAATAATATGAAAGTACCAAATATAAAGAATGTAATTAGTACAGTAATCATAGCTGCTATACTTAATGTTCGATTTCTTTTTAAGCTTTTAAAAGCATCTATAAAAAAGTACTTTAATGTATTAAACTTCATCTTCGTACATCCCCCTTGCTGTATCCCTTGCTATACAACCTTTTTCTATGGCTATAACTCTCTTTTTCATATTATCTACTATTTCCTTTGCATGAGTAGCCATTAAAATTGTAGTACCTGCTCTATTTATATCCTCTAAAAGTTCCATTATTTCTTTGGCAGTTTCTGGATCTAGGTTACCTGTAGGCTCATCACATATTAATACTGATGGATTATTTACTATAGCTCTTGCTAAAGCAACCCTTTGTTGTTCACCACCAGATAATTCACTTGGGAACATTTTATATTTATGAGAAAGTCCTACTAATGAAAGTACCATTGGCACTCTTTTCCTAATATCCTTTTGCGAAGCTTCAACTACTCTCATAGCAAAAGCAACATTTTCATATACATTTAGTGTAGGAATAAGTCTAAAGTCTTGATAAACCATTCCTATTTTTCTTCTATAATAAGGTGTTTGCTTTCTAGAAACACTTGAAAGCTTCTTACCTGCTACAGTTATCTCTCCAACTGTAGGTTCTACTTCCTTTATTAACATTTTTATAAAAGTTGATTTTCCTGCTCCTGATGGACCAACTAAAAATACAAATTCTCCTGATTCTATACTTATATTTACATCTGATAAGGCCTTAACATTATTATCATATAGTTTAGATACATTCTTAAATTCTATCATTCTCTCTAACACCTCGCACTTACGCGTATTTTAAAACCTATAGCGTTATTATAGCATAACCAAGCTTAAGTAAAAACTTTTTTTATACTTTTATACTTAATAAAAACTATATTATCCCTTATTTTTATAAAATTTTCATTAAATCTTAATAATCTTTAAACCCTTCTCCTAAAGCTTCTGTGGATTCACTTACAGTTAAAAAAGCTTCTGGATTGTTTAATTTTATAAATTGCTTCAATGTTATAAATTGATTAGAGCTTAATACTGTATATATTACAGTCATGTTTTCCTTAGAGTATCCACCTTTACCGCTTAGTATAGTACATCCTCTATTTATTTCATTATTTATAAAATTTACAATTAGTTTTTCTTTATTAGTAATTATAAACACTTGTTTAACAGGATTTATACCAGCAATAAATTTATCTACTAAAATTCCTATCAATATAGCACTTAAAAGACCAAAAAGTCCCTTTTCAACACCAAATGAATAAATAGCTAACAGAGTTACAGTACAATCTGCTAACAATAATCCTTGCCCTATTGGCAAATGGAAATATTTGTTGATAATCTTTGCAACTATACTAGTTCCACCTGTTGATGCATCTTGGTAAAAAGTTATTGCAGTTCCAATAGCTAATACAGCTGAACCAAATATACAAGCTAATACTAAGTTATCTGTTATTGCCCTAGGACTTAAAAAATTCTCAAAAATCCACATTATTACTGATAACATTACTGTAGCATAAATGCTCTTAGCTCCAAAAGAACTTCCTATTACTAAAAAAGCAAGTGCAAACAATATAATATTAAATATAAAAACTAATATACTTGGATTAATCTCTACTAATTGGTTAATTGCTAAAGCTAATCCTGAAACTCCACCTGCTGCTATATCTAATGGAAAGAAAAAATATTCTAATCCAAATGCAACAATTGCTACTCCAACAGTAGCTAAAAAATATTCTTTTAATTTTTTCATACCTTTAATGTTCTCCTTCTAATAAATGTTCCAATTAAAAGGTTATTGTATATTTTTAAATCCCTCTCCCATAACTTCATGGACCTCTCCAACAGTTATAAAGGCTTTTGGATCAATCTTACTTATATACTGTTTAAGTTTTATAAACTCATTTCTTCCTAAAACTGCATATAATATATAAGTATCTTTTCCCGAAAAACCTCCAACGCCCTTTAAGAATGTACATCCTCTCTCTAATTCATCCATTATAAATTTACCAATTTCATCACTTTTTGTACTTATAACTGTTACTTCTTTGCACACTTGGAACCCTTCTATAACTTTATCAATAGCAATACCATTAATTATAACAGAAAGTAATCCATATAACCCTATATTTATACCAAAAGTAACTGCCCCTAATAAGGTTACTATAAAATCAACAGCTAATAAAGACTTTCCTATGTCAATATGAAAAAACTTATTTAGTATCTTTGCTATAGTGTCTGTTCCTCCTGTGGATGCATTTGCATTAAATACTATAGCCATTCCTATTGCAGTAATAAAGGTTCCAAAAATAGCAGCTAACATTAAATCATTAGTTATTGCTTTTGGATTAAAATATGTTTCAATAATAGTCATCATTCCAGCTAAACTAAAGCTTGATACTATTGTCTTAACTCCAAAATTTTTTCCTAAAAAAATAAATCCTATTACAAATAAAAATAAATCCATTATAAATACTAGTGGCCCAGTAGAAATTGATGGTATATAGTGATTTATTACTATAGCTAATCCAGTCAGTCCCCCTGCTGCTATATTATTTGGTATAAAAAAATATTCTAATGAAATAGCAACTAAAAAGACACCTATTAATATTAATATATATTCTCTTAATCCTTCCTTCATATAGATCTCCTTTCTAGAGAATTTTTATTATTTTTCCACATTATATATTTTCTATCCAAATATACTTTAAGTTTTTTAAATTTTAATACTTTCCTATAAATATTATATTATGTTTTATATTAAAAGTAATTGAAAAAGTAAAAAGCTGTAGAAATTTCTACAGCTTAATGGTAAATATAGCTATTTTTTAGTAATTTATTTAAATTATTATAGTAAACTTATTATTTTATTAATGTAATTGCTTTTTTTACTTTTTCAATAACATTATTACTTGTTAAGCCATATGCCTTTAATAATTCATCTGGCAATCCACTTTCTCCAAAAGTATCTTGTACTCCAACCTTTAATACTGGCACTGGAGCTTCTTCTGATAAAACCTCTGCAACTGCTGAACCTAATCCTCCAATTACATTATGCTCTTCAACTGTTACAATAGCACCAGTTTCCTTAGCAGCTTTAATCAAAATATCTTTATCTATCGGTTTTAATGTATGTATATTAATAACTCTTGCATTAATTCCATCCTTTTTTAGCTCTTCTTTAGCTTCTAATGCAACATCCACCATAATTCCAGTAGCAACTATAGTGATATCACTTCCTTCTGCTAAAGTAACACCTTTACCAATTTTAAATTCATACGTACTTTCATCATTTATTGTATTTACTGCTGCTCTTCCTAATCTAACATAGCAAGGTCCTTCATATTCTGAAATAGCTTTAATTGCAGCTATAGTTTCTACTGCATCTGATGGGCATATTACTGTCATATTAGGAATACTTCTCATTAATGATAAATCCTCTATTGCTTGATGAGATGCTCCATCTTCTCCTACAGTTAAACCTGCATGAGTTGCACATATCTTTACATTTAACTTTGGGTAACATATTGAATTTCTTATTTGCTCAAAAGCTCTTCCAGCTGCAAACATAGCAAATGTACTAACAAAAGGAATTTTACCACAAGTAGATAAACCTGCAGCAACTCCCATCATGTTTGCTTCTGCTATACCCATATTAAAAAATCTTTCTTCACAGACTGCTTTAAAATCTGCAGTTTTCGTAGATTTTGAAAGATCAGCATCTAAAACCACAATATCTTTATTTATATTAGCTAATTCAGCTAAAGCTTTTCCATAAGCTTCTCTTGTTGCAATTTTATTACTCATTAGTTGCTACCTCCAATTTCTTTTAACGCTTGTTCGCACTGTTCTTTATTTGGTGCTGTTCCATGCCATCCAGCTTGATTTTCCATGAAGGAAACACCTTTACCTTTTACAGTATTACAAACTATAACTGTCGGCTTACTCTTAGTTTTTTTTGCTTTTTCTATAGCATCCTGAATTGCTTCTATATCATGCCCATCTATAACTAAAACATTCCATCCAAAAGCTTCAAATTTCTTATCAATTGGTGATGGATTCATTACCTTTGTTATATCTCCATCTATTTGCAGTCCATTAAAGTCAACAAAAGCAGTTAAATTATCTAATTTATAATGAGCTGCTGCCATTGCAGCTTCCCAAACTTGCCCTTCTTCTAACTCACCATCACCTAAAAGAGTATATACTCTGTAATCTTTATTATCAATTTTACCAGCTAAAGCCATTCCAACTGATACTGAAATACCTTGACCTAAAGAACCTGTTGACATATCAACTCCTGGTAAGCACTTCATACTTGGATGACCTTGTAATCTAGAATTAATTTTTCTTAATGTATTTAATTCTTCAACAGGGAAATATCCTCTTCTAGCTAACACACTATATAATACAGGGGCAGCATGACCTTTGGATAGCACAAATCTATCTCTATTTTCATCTTTAGGATTTTTAGGATCTATATTCATTTCTCCAAAATATAATGTAGTTAATATATCTGCTGCTGATAATGAACCACCTGGATGTCCTGAGCGAGACTCTGTTAACATAGAAATTATATCCTTACGAACTATTTTTGCTAATGATTTTAATTCCTCAACGTTTTTAATCATCTTTTTCCTCCTAAGATTTTATTTGCCTGTAAATATATTATGCTATATTTGGCAAAATTATTTTATCATATAAATATCATTTTGTATATACTATATCTTAAGAAATTCAAGAAAATAGTATATGTTTTATTTAAATAGTATATCACTTTAATTTTAAGTAAAGACTTCTATAAAAAGATAAAATAAAAGAAACCCATCTGGGTTTCTAAGTATTTAATATATTTAATTACCTAAATAAAACTTTTTTGAATAACATTTATGCTAAATTCAAACTAATTAATAGAGCTTTATTTACCTTTCTCATATCAGAATCAGTCATATGACCTATCTTTTCTTTCAACCTTTTCTTATCTAAAGTTCTTAACTGTTCTAATAAAACAACAGAATCTCTATTTAATCCATATTCTTCTGAAGAAATTTCAACATGAGTTGGTAACTTAGCTTTATTAATCTGTGATGTTATAGCTGCAACAATAACAGTTGGACTATATTTATTACCTATATCATTTTGAATTATTATTACAGGTCTAATTCCACCTTGCTCTGATCCAATTACAGGGCTTAAATCTGCATAAAAAATATCCCCTCTTTTTACTACCATAGTCGTCATTAGAAATATCACACTCCGCAAAGCCAGTTCTCATATTCATCAATAGCCTCGTTTTCACATTTGAAAGAAAACTCTGAAAGTTCTAAGTTAATAATTGCCATTTCTTTGTATCCTTCTTTCATAATTTCAAAAACATCCATACTTAATTGATCTTTATTATATTCTATTAGGTAATCCCTAATAAATTGACTATTTTTTTTAATTTTAACAACTTTTTTTAAAATTTTTAGATTATAAACTTTTTTAGACATAATTTGCCTCCAGGTAGTAAAGGATCTATGTATAAATAAATTATATTGCAAATTATGTCCTTTTGTCAAAATTTATGTTCATTTTTTTTAAATTTTTTTATATGCTTATAAATCGAATTTAATTTTATTAATTTCTTAAACTAATTTCACCATATGTACTTTATTTTATTTAATTCGTCATCTTGTAATAATATAATTTATAAATATTGAACTGGTATTCATTTTTTTATTTTAATAATTCTTCATCTATCTCTTTTAACTTTTCAAAATTTCTATATACTATTCTTACCCTATCTTTGTTATTTTTATCGTATATAATTGCTCCAATAGGTATTTTTTTCTGCTTGTCTATAAAAATTTTAACTTTGTCCAAATTATCATTTTTCAAAAATAGTTCGCTTGTAAAAAAAATATATTCAGTATCTCCCCACTCTTCTTGTCCTTCTTGTAACCCCTCATTATTAATAGGATAAGATAATAACTTATTTAAAAAGCTTATAGAATATACATCATTCATTGCTTTTTCTATTATATATTCTTTGCTTGATACGTTGTCTTTAACTAAAATCATATTATCTTTATAAAGCTTACTTCTATCTTCCCCAAAACTTATTTTCCCACCAACCTCTTTTTTATAATATTGAATTGCATTTTCTCTCTCTTCATCTCTCGAATTTTTAATTAAAAATTCAATATCTGTCTTATATGCTTTAATATCCTTTAATGATTTTATTACTTCTTCATTCGTCGGCTCTGAAGTCATTCTAAATACAATAACTAAAGTAATTAATATTATAGGTATAGATACCAAAAGTATTAGTAATAATTTTTTCTTCATTATATCCTCCTTGGATGTTGTTACTTATTATTACTAATATTAAATTTATCTAAGATTTATTCATAGATAATTCATAGCTCTAGATATATTTTCAATTACTTCAGAGGCTACTGTTGAATATTTCCCATCTGCTGCAAGTTCACCAGCTAACCCATGAACATAAGCTCCAATTATAGCAGATTCTATTGTAGAATGTCCCTGTGCTAAAAGGGCTGAAATAATTCCAGTTAAACAATCCCCCATACCACCAGAAGCCATTTTGCTATTTCCACTTTTATTTATGTAAACACATTCTCCATCAGTAATTATGGTATTATACCCTTTTAATAAAACCACAACTTTATTTTCCTCAGCAAATTTTCTAGCAACATATACCCTATTTTCTTCAACATAATCTATACTCTTGTCTATAAGTCTTGCCATTTCTCCTGGATGTGGAGTAATTATTGCTCTTTCTTTTATACCCATCATTAATTCATTATTATTTTTTATTAAATTAAATGCTCCAGCATCTATAACAAATTTCTTATCCTTATATTTAATTAAATTAAGAAAAATATCTTTATATTTAATTTCTTCATCAATTCCTGGGCCTATAGCAATAACATTAACCTTTTGAAATAAGTCTTTTAGATTTTCTAAAGATTCTATATTAGCAGTCATTGCTTCAACTAATTTACTACTTAACTTATCTTGTACATATTTTGTTGTAACCAAAGTGGTTACTCCTGCTCCTGCCATTACACAGGATTGAGTTGATATATATGCAGCACCTGTATATCCCTTACTACCTGCTAAAATTGCAACTTTTCCGTACATTCCTTTATGACCATATTTTTCTCTCTTTCTCAATAATTTTCCATAATCATCTCGGCTTAAAATATAGACTTTTTCTGAATTTATCTTTTTTACATACTGTGGAATACCTATCCTTAATACTTCAACTTCACCAAGATACCTTAAAGCTTTATAATTAATAAATCCCATTTTTACAACTTCAAAAGTATAAGTCTTATTAGCTACTATTGAAGTCCCCATTATTTCTCCATTATCACAATTTAAACCTGATGGTACATCTATGCTAATTATAAATTCCCATTTATCATTTATATAATTTATTATTTTTGTATAGAATACATCTAAAACCCTATTTAAACCGACTCCAAATATGCAATCTATTGCAATATTATAATTACTTGAAACTTCTTTTAAAAAAGCTATATCTTCTATATTTCTTATATATATAAAATTTTTAGTAAGCTTTCTTAAAATGTTAATATTTATAAGAAAATCTTCTGAATATTTTTCATCTTTACTTACTATAACAATGCAAACATCTTTTTCTTCTAGAATTAACTTTCTTGCAATAGCTAAACCGTCTCCACCATTATTTCCATTCCCACAAAAAACTATAAATTTCCCTTCTAAATTTACTATTTTATCAAAAACCTTATTAGCTGCATTCTCCATTAATACAAGACTTGGTATCCCAACTTCATCAATAGTATATTTATCTAATTTCTTACACCCATTCCTAGACATTACTTCCATTACAATTCCTCCAATATAGCAAAGGCTATTGCAGATGTTTTGTTATGTGATATAGATATATTTAATCTGTATTTTTTATTATTTATGTTTTCAATAACATTATTTAAGTGTGCTACAGGCTTTCCAAGCTCGTCTCTTAAAACTTCAATATCCTTTAATGAAAACCCCCTAATACCTGTTCCTAACGCCTTACTTATAGCTTCCTTAGCTGCAAAATTACCAGCTATAACTTCTGATCTCATATTCCTTTTATTAAACATTTCAATTTCTTTTTTAGTAAATATCTTATTTATAAAATTCTTATTATTCTTAATAGCCCTTTCAATTCTGTCTATTTCTATTATATCTGTTCCGATTCCAATAATCACAAAATCACCTCTTTATATAGTTTACTATATATGTGATTTTATTTACCATAAATCATATATTAAAATCTGAAACATATTGGTCAACATATTCTCCTAATATGTCAACAAGGTGTACAGGTGATACTTGATATTTATAAACTAAATCTAAAAGTTCCTTAACTTTTTCTTCCCTGTTGGAAATATTACTTATTGAATCCCTTTCAATTCTAACAACTTCGCCTCCTATTAAATCTTGTCTTTCAATCTCGATTCCAAAAGCTTTTCCAAAAACAAATTCTCCTTTTATCATTCTGTAAGAATATTGACTTTCTTTATTATCATTTTTGATATTACTATATAGGCTATTAACAATATACATACAATTATCCACTCCCATAAGATTTATTTCTTTACTATTACAATATTACATTATCATATTTTTTCTTAAAACAATGTCAAACTGTGTTAATAACTACCCTAAAATATTTCTTTATATTTCAACAAAATTCAACTTTATAAAAATTATTTTTAATATTATTTTAATATGTATAAAAAATATAGTGAAATTATAAATTTATTGAATAGAGATGATTTAATTTAACATTTTTTCTATCAAAATTTAAAATTTATATATTATATTAAATTTTTTTGTATTTTTTGGCGTATTATTACGAAACTATTAATAGAACATTTTATAGTATAAAATTGAATATTAAATGCAAAATTAAGAAAAATAAAATAATTTTTATTGATATTGTTAATAATTAGACATATAATAATTTTATAATAGTAGTTATTAATTAATATTTATTTAAAGGACGGTGTTAACTTGAAATCAATAGAGTTAAAGAAAGATATACACTGGGTTGGAGCCTTAGACCCAAACTTAAGAGTTTTTGACATTATTATGTACACACCTTATGGAACAAGCTATAACTCATATGTAGTAAAAGGAAGCGAAAAGGTAGCTGTTTTCGAGACAGTTAAGGCAGAATTTTTTGATGAATATATTGAAAGACTTAAAGATTTAGATGTTGATATCACTAAAATTGATTATATTGTAGTGGATCATACAGAACCAGATCATGCTGGATCAGTTGCAAAATTGTTAGAAATTTCACCAAATGCTAAAGTTGTAGGATCTGCTCCTGCTATAAAGTTTATGAAAAAAATCGCTAACAGAGACTTTGAGTCAATTATTGTTGGAGATGGCGATACTATAGGACTAGGTAATAAAACATTACAATTTATATCTGCTCCTTTCCTACATTGGCCAGATTCAATTTATACTTATATTCCAGAAGATGAAGTGTTAATTACTTGTGATTCATTCGGATCTCACTATTCATCAGAAGCAGTAATAAACAGTAAGGTTAAGAATAAAGAGAATTATATGGAAGCATTAAAATACTACTATGATTGTATTTTTGGACCATATAAATCATATGTATTAACAGCTATTAAAAAAATAGAAAACTTAAAAATAGATATGATTTTACCAGGACATGGTCCTGTATTGGTAGAAAATCCAATGGAAATTGTAGAATATTATAGAACTTGGAGTACTCAAAGAATTCCATCTGCTGATGAAAAGAAAATTGTAACTATACCTTATGTTTCAGCTTATGGCTATACAGCTTCTTTAGCGAAAAAAATTGCAGAGGGTATAGAAGCTGCTGGAAACATAGAAGTTAGATTATTTAATGCTATTGAAAATGAATTAAGCGATATAATTGCTAATATTAGTGAATCTGATGGATTCCTATGTGGTTCCCCTACTATAGTTGGTGAATTACTTGAACCAATTCGTGACATTCTTTCAAAATTAAATCCAATAATTCATGGTGGAAAATTAGCTGCTGCTTTTGGTTCTTATGGCTGGAGTGGTGAGGCTGTGCCTAGAATGGAAACTAGAATGAAGGAATTAAATATGAGACTTTATCCAAGTCTTAAGATTAACTTTAAACCATCAGATGAAGAGTTAAATGAAGCTTATGAATTTGGATTAAATTTCGGGAAAGTTTTACTTGGAGAAAAAGAACTTCCAGCTGAAGATAAAAACACCACTACTGAAAATAATACACCTAGTGACTCAAAAGGTGGATTAAGACTTTGGAAATGTGTAATTTGTGGAGAAATAATTGAATCTGAAACAGTACCTGAATATTGTCCTGTATGTGGTGCTGGAAGTGATGCATTTATAGAAGTTCAAAGAGAAGTATCAACTTATAAGATAGATAAGGAAGAAACTTATGTTATTATAGGTAATGGTGCTGCTGGATTCTATGCTGCAAGTGCTATTAAACAAAGAAATGAAAGTGCAATTATTAAAATAATATCAAATGAACCAGTTCATTCATATGTTAGAACTCAACTATCTGATTTAATTACTGAAGACATTGATGATTCATTCTATCTTGCTAAAGAAAACTGGTATAAAGAAAATAACATTATAGAAATTCTTGGTGTTAATGTTGATAGTATTGATAGTAAAAAGAAACTTGTAAGATTAGATAATAAACAAGGTGTTCGCTATGACAAACTAGTTTTAGCTAATGGTAGTTATAACTTTGTTCCACCTACTAAAGTAAAATTAGATGATTCAGAAATTGAAATTAACTCTTGGACTTACAATACTGTGAAAGGTATTCATACTATTAAGAAGCTTGAAGATGTAAATGCACTTAAAGAAGATTTACCTAATGCTAAAAATGTAGTAATAATTGGTGGTGGATTATTAGGTTTAGAAGCTGCTTGGGAAGTTCAAAAGCGTAATATTAATGTTACTGTTATTGAATTAGCTGATAGAATGTTACCTCGTCAATTAGACAAGGATGGATCTAAACTATTTGAAAGCTTAGTTAGGAAGACTCCAGTTGAAGTTCTTTTAGGAACTGCTGTTGATTTTATAAATGCTAATGAAAATGGTGTAAAATCAATTAAGCTAAAGAGTGGTGAAGTTATAGATGCTGATATAGTTATCTTCTCTGTAGGAGTTAGATCTAATATATTCTTAGCACAACCTTCTGGTATTCAATGTAACAGAGGTGTCATAGTTGATGAATACATGCAAACAAATATTAGTGATATTTATGCATGTGGAGATATAGCAGAACATGATGGAGTATATTATGGAAACTGGCCTGCTGCTATAGAAATGGGTAAAGTTGCTGGTGCGAATGCCACTGGAGATAAGATTAAATTCGAAAAATTTGTTTCATCAACAATATTCCAAGCAATGAATACTCAAGTATTCTCTGCTGGAACTGTTAATTTCGATGATCCATCATTAGAAAAGGTTGGATATATAGATGAAGCAAACAATAAATATTCTAAGTTATTCTTCCAAAACAACAAATTAGTTGGTGGTATTTTAATTGGAGATGTTTCAACTTCTGTTAAGATTATGGAAGGAATACAAAATAAAGAAAACAAGGCTACCGTTTTAAGTAAAGGTGCTATTTAAATAAAATAAAGAAGCTGCAGAAACAGCTTCTTTATTTTATTTATAAATCTTCTTATAATCCTTTAGTTACTTGCTAACTCATCAAAATTATCATCTGATAGATTATTATCTTTTTCACTTCTTCTGCTTCCAACAAATTTAAAATCTTCTGCCACAACTTCAGCAATGTATTTTTTATTTCCATCTCTGTCTTCATAGCTTCCTGTTCTTAATCTACCACTCAAACTTATATAGCTTCCTTTTTTTAAATACTGGCATACCACTTCTGCTTTTCTTCCCCAAAAAGTAACTGGAATTAAATCTGATTTTCTTGTTCCATCTTGAGCCTTGAAGTTTCTATCTACTGCAATAATAAACCTTGTAAATACTTTATTGCTTTCTTCTAAGGTTCTAAGTTCAGGGTCCTTTATTAATTTACCTAGTAATACAATTTTATTCATTTTACACCTCCTGAATATTTCTTCTTTGATTATATCCACTTATTTTTTTTCTATTCAGGGTTTACTGAATTTATTATTTACTATAAAAAAAGTATATGATTTTTTTAATAAATAAGTCATATACTTGAATAATTATTCTCTTGTTACATGTAGAACTGAGTTAAATTCTGCACCAATAATAAGTATTATAGATGTAATATATAACCAGGTCATAAGTACGAATACTGCCCCTATGCTTCCATATAATCTTGAATAATTTGCTATATTATTAATATAATAAGAAAATCCTAAGGATACTATTAACCATCCGAATGTACTTACTATTGCCCCAGGATATGCTTCTTTCCATGGAATCTTTTTTGCAGGAGCATATCTATACATACTAGCAAAAACCATTATCATAACTAACACAACTATTATATATCTACTAATATTCCATAGCCTAGTTATAAAGTCTTCAAATGGGAATATTGCTAAAATATGCTTTCCGATTACTTCTCCAAATACCAACATTGCTAAGGTTAACACTATAACCACAACTAATGCTAAGGTAAAAATAATAGCTATGAAAGCTCTTTTAATAAAAGACCTAGTTTCTTTAATGTTATACGCCTTATTTAGCCCTTTAATAACAGCTCTAAAGCCTGATGATGCTGACCAAACAGTAATTGCAATAGATGCTCCAAGTAATCCTACGTATTGGGTGTTTATTATCTCTACTACAGTTAAATCCACTAGCATAAAAACATTATTAGGTAAAATGGCTTTAAGTCCATCTAATATATCGGCAGAATCTAATCTAATAAATCCAATTACAGTCATTAAGAATATTAATAATGGGAAAAATGATAACATTAAATAATATGCTAGTTGTGCACCTAATGCAAAAATATCATCACCTTTTATTTTTATAATAAAATATATTATTCCATCTAGAAATGATTTCTTATTTTTATTTTCACTTCTCATTTAATCACCACATTAATAATTATTATATCTTTATATGATACTACATTATTATAAAATTTATAAGTATAATAAGTTATTTCTTTCTAAAAAATATCTATTATAGTATAATTTATACATATACATTTACCAGTTTAAGGGAGGAGTTTTTTTATGAAATTTACATTGGAAAATGAAAATATAAAAATATCTGCAAATACTTTTGGTGGAGAACTTAATAACCTAATTTTAAAAAAAGATAATACTGAATACTTATGGAATGGTGATGAGAAATATTGGAATTACCACTCTCCTATATTATTCCCCATCGTAGGTAAAGTTTTAAATAATAAATATAGAACTGAAGGAAATGAATATGAACTTCCTCAGCATGGACTTGCTAGAACAAAAGAATTTAACATGATTGAAAAGGATGATACTCATATTGTCTTTGAACTTCTTTGGTCTAAAGATACTTTAAAAGTTTACCCTTATAAGTTTTCTCTAAGACTTAGTTATGAATTATTAGAAAATGGCGTAAAGGTTGGATATAATGTTAAAAACCTTGATAACAAAGAAATTTATTTTTCTATAGGTGGTCATCCTGCATTTATGTGTCCTTTATTAGAAGGAGAAAAATTTGAAGATTACTACTTTGAACTTAATGAAAAAGAAAATGCTAGCATTATGGAATTAGCTACTAATAAAGGTTATTTCACTGGCAAAAGTAAGCAATTCTTGAATAATTCTAATATAATTAATTTAAATCTAGAATTATTTAAATATGATGCTTTAGTTTTCGGCGACTTAAAATCTAATCTAATAACTCTAAAATCTAATAAAAATAATAAAGAGTTGACAATGGACTTTACAGGTTTCCCTTATTTAGCTTTATGGACTAAACCTACTGGCGCACCTTTTATATGTATTGAACCTTGGTATGGCCATTCAGACTATGGTGATTTTACTGGAGAATTAAAAGATAAACAAGGAATAGAAAAATTATCTATTAATGAAGAATTTAAAGCAGAATATTCATTATATATTAAATAACCTAAAAATATTCTATTGAGTATATAGAATTAAATAAGAAACTTCTTTGGGATTTTCTAAAATAAATATATCCTTAGTAATTTATTTCAACTTACATCAATAATTCTACACTTTTAATTTGGAGCTGCTAAGGCAGCTCCTAAATAAATACTTAATACTATACCAATAGCCTTATATTCTTGTTTAAAGGTGTTTCTACAATTTCATTTGTTATTGCAATGGCCCTTATTGGTGAAGCATCTGCATTTTCTATCTTTAGTGGAGTTGCTACTAAAGTAAACTCCTCTTCTTTCACTTCATTTAAATTAGCTATATTTTCAATAATCATTATACCTCTAGAAAGTATAGTATTGTGAATTTCAAAATCTATACTATCAAAGTTATCTATAGATATTGTATCAGTTCCTACTCCTCTAATATTAAAGCTACATAGCCATTTAGCTGCTCTTTCTGTTAATGTAGGAAAACCTTTCAAATAGTCACTACTCCCCCAGTACCTATCCCATCCAGTTTTTAATATAACAAAGTCACAATTATTGATTTTTTCCTTGTAAGTAATTAAATTCTCTATATCTATTTTTTCTAACTCTGAAACATCTATAATTAAAGCAATTCCAATAAAATCATTTATATTAAATTCATCTATTGTCTTCCCTTTATTAATCATATGACTAGGTGCATCTATATGAGTTCCTGCATGAGTACATAATTTTAATAGCTTCTCATTATATCCATCTTTTTCTATAGATGCTATATTATAGCCTTCAAATTTCTCATCCTTTGTATAAGTGCTCATATTACCATTTATAGTATGACTTAAATCAATAACCTTCATAATATTCTCCTTTAATCTATTAATTCCCATTCTCTTGGAAGTAAACTTCTATATTTTAATGTATAGTATCTATCATCAATAAGTAATATTCTACCTTTATCTGTTTCTGTTCTTATAACTCTTCCTGCCGCTTGCATTATTTTATTTATTCCAGGATAAATATATGCATAATCAAAGCCCTTCTCTTCATAATAATCCTTAATTATATCTCCTTCATTAGAAATCTTAGGAAATCCTACTCCAACTATTATACTCCCTATTAATCTTTTTCCAGGTAAATCTATTCCTTCTGAAAACACTCCTCCTATAACACAAAAAGCTAATATATTAGAATCTATTTTAAAACTATTTAAAAATAACTCTCTTTGCTCTTCTGTTAGTACTTCCCCTTGACAAATTATATTTTTATCTCCATATAATTCTTTATATCTTTCAAATATCTTATTTAAATATTGATATGAAGGTAAGAATACCATATAATTTCCCATTTCCTCTTCCTTGAAATTATAAATTAAATTACATACAGTATCTATGTTATTTTCTCTATGCTTAAACCTCATATTCAAAGGCTTACCATATATCTTCAAATTTTCTTTTTTAAAAGGAGATGGCAATTTCATTCTATAACTCTTATCATCCCCTCCAAGTAAATCAATATAATAGTTAATGGGTGTTAATGTAGCAGAAAATATTATAGTGGAGTAACTACCTTGAACTATTTTTGATAAATTTTTAGAGGGATTAACACAAAATAATTTTATCTTCACATCATTTTTATTAATTTCTACTAAAGTTACATATTCCTTACTATAAAGTTCAGATATTGATATAAATGCTCTAATTTCAAAATAAAGATCTTTTATTTCATCGTACCCTTCAGTATTAGCTGATTTTACTAAATACTCATCACACTCTTTCATAAAAATCCTAAGTAATTTATATAAATCTTTATATTCATCCTTCTTATATAAACTATTTACTTCTGCCTCTTGAAGTTCTTTTCTAATTTCTATTAAGTATTTATTTATAGCATTTAGTGCTTTAAATAAATTAGGTGCTTTTCCCTTAATAACTTTACTTGCTTTCAATATTTTATCTTTATATATTTCTGCACTAAACATACTTCTAGATCTATCCACAAGATTATGTCCTTCATCCACAAGTAATACGTTATTACCCACATCATCTTCAAAAAATCTCTTTAATCTTGCTCTTGGATCAAAGGCATAATTATAGTCACAAATAATTAAATCACACCAAAGGCTTAAATCTAATGATAATTCAAAAGGACATAATTTTTCTTTTTTAGCGTATTCCTCTATTTTCTCTCTTGTAAATGTATCTTCTTCTTTAAGAATATTAAAAATAACATTATTTACTTTATCATAATAATTTAATGCATATTCACAGTTTTCTGGATTACATGATGATTTTTCCTTAAAACAAATTTTTTCTTTTGCAGTTAAAGTTATACTTTTACATTTTAGTGACTTATCTTTTAGTTTCTTCACCGACTCTTCTGCAACAATCCTAGTTATTGTCTTAGCAGTTAAGTAAACTATTCTATCCCCTCTAGATTCTCCTAAAGACTTTACTGCTGGGAAAATGGTGGATATAGTCTTTCCTATGCCAGTTGGTGCTTGAGCAAATAAAACAGCTTTTTCTTTTATTGTATTGAAACAAGCTATAGCTAGTTCTTTTTGCCCCTTTCTATAATTGTCAAAGGGAAACTTTAAAGACTTTATACTTTCATTTCTTATTGTAAGTAATTCAGACTTTAGCAAAACCCATTTTTTATATTCATTTATAATCTCAAAAACAAAGCTTTCTAAATCTTCAATATTAAATTCCCTGTCAAAGCTTTTTACTTCTTCTGTTTCTAAATTAAAATAGCTTAATCTTACTTTAATATTATTTAACGTATTTTGTTTAGAGTATATATAAGCGTAAAATTTTGCTTGAGCCCAGTGTAGTTCATTATAATCTTCATCTATTAATATAAGTGACTTCATTGTAGATTTTATTTCTTCTATATAAACATCTTTACCTTCAATTATAATACCATCTGCTCTTCCATCTACTATTAATATTACATTATCTATTTGAAATTCTTTTTGTAACTTAACTTCTTTTTTATAATTGCTATATATCTTTTCATTATTACTTTGAAGTTTTTGATGTGCCAAAGTTCCTTCTAAAGCCCTAGTACTTCCTGTATATCTGTCATCTATACTTCCTTGCTTTAAGATATATTCAATAATACCTCTAACTGAATCCTTAATAATAATCTTATCTTTCATTAAAGTTCTTCCTATTCTTATATTTTAAATATATTATAATCCTAATAAGAATATATTTATAGTTTATATAATTAAAAATAAGGTACTATAAAAAAACAGCACCTTATTTTTAATTTATTTAATTGAATTTATAGTTTGAGATAAATTGTTTATGCTATTAGTAAGTCCTTCTAGCTTTCTTTCAACCCTTACTAAAAGATATATAGAAACAGCTATGGGAAAACCTATATTAGCAACTAAGTTAACTAATTCCTCCATAAAATCACCTCATCTATTATATACGTAAAAAGTGAGGTGTTTTTAAAATTTCTTA
The DNA here is from genome assembly GCF_050315195.1 of Clostridium sp. SGI.024. Classification (NCBI taxonomy): domain Bacteria; kingdom Bacillati; phylum Bacillota; class Clostridia; order Eubacteriales; family Clostridiaceae; genus Clostridium; species Clostridium sp. SGI.024. The sequence goes on from NZ_JBNPON010000043.1 coordinate 29,953, forward strand.
TTCTGAATGATACTCATTTACCATCTTTTGTACTAACTTTTTAATTGCACTTGCTTGAGCAATTAAAGACATTACTATTACAAATGTTCTTATACTATTTTCATCTTTTTCATTTAAATTAAGTTCTGAAATTATATTATCTAACTTTTCTTCATTTACAGCAGGCTTACTTAAGAAATCCTTAAAACTTTCACTTTGAGTTTCAGAAAATATCTTATATGCATCTTCCCAAGATATAATATCATCTGATCTATCATTGATTTCATTAAATGCTAGACTGAATACTTTTTTAATTTCTTCTGTAGTAAGTACTGGCCTCATATAACTCAATAAAACTAGTTGAACTAAATGAATTTTAGTATATCCTCTCTTCTTGCCATCCTCTGGTTTACTAATTACTTCACTCTTTATATAATTTTGAACTATATTATTAGTATATTTATCATCAATAAACTTATCATTTAAAAAATCAATAACTTGAGATAAAAAAAGATCATATTTTGGTAAATCATCATAGGTAATCATCGTACCATTTGCCATCTCTTCCGCAACATCTTTTATATAATTAGTATCAATTTTCTTTACCATTATATTCACCTCTACGCTTAATTATTAATTTAATTATATAGTATGTATAAACTTATTACAAGTTATTTTTATCTCCTTAATTTTAATTTTATACCTATTACAATTTATTATTTACATTTTTTTCTTTTTTTATTATTATTTTTTTAATTTCTATTTTAATTATCCACATTTTTTCTTTATAAAACAAGTAGACAAGCCATTCTACATTTTTTTGTTATTTTTTTGGAAATTTGAATAATTAGTCTTGACTTTTCTAATTTATGGTAGTATATTGTAATTAGAAAGAAGAATATATAAAAAAAATGTATTTTTAGAAAAAATTTTGTTTTTTTATTGACTTTTAATTACATTTTTAGTAATATTAACTTTGCAATATGTCGAAACTTGTTTAAGGAGGGTGTTTAATGAAATCAACTGGAGTTGTAAGAAGAGTGGATGAACTTGGAAGAATAGTTATCCCAATAGAATTAAGAAGAACATTAGATATAGCAGAAAAGGATGCTTTAGAAATCTATGTAGATGGAGAACAAATAATCTTAAAGAAATATGAGCCTGCTTGTATATTCTGTGGAGATGCTAGAGATGTTGTTAACTACAAAGGTAAAAACATCTGTAAAAATTGCTTAAATGAACTAAAAAAGTAATCTTAATTAAATCCCCTATGTGATTTTTTCACCTAGGGGATTAGTCTTTTATAATTATAAATTAGTTGAATATTTATAAACTTCTTTCTTAGATAAACCTCTTTCTTTAGCAACTATTTTTATAGCTTCTTTTTTATCTATTCCTGATTCTATAGTCCTAATTAAATGCTCTTCAATACTTAAAGAATTCCAGTGTGCTTCTCTTTCTGCCTTAATATCCTCATCAGACTTTCCTTCAATAACTAAAACAAATTCTCCTCTAGGTCTAACTTCACTAAAAAACTCTATAGCTTCTGATATTTTCCCTCTATAAATTTCTTCATGTAATTTAGTAAGTTCCCTACAAATTGCTATTTTTCTGTCACCAATATTATCTTTAATATAATTAAGTGTATTTACTAATCTATGAGGTGCTTCATATAATATTATAGTATCTCTTATATTTTTTACTTCATCAATTATAGGGTTTCTATCTTTATTTTCCCTTGGCAAAAATCCCCTAAAGGTAAACTTTGTAGTATCTAAACCAGAATAAACTAAAGCAGTTGTAATAGCAGTTGCCCCTGGTAGAACTTCAAATTCTATTTTCTCTTCTATGCATCTTTCAACTATTACACTTCCCGGATCTGAAATGCCTGGTGTTCCTGCATCAGTTATTAAGGCAATATTTACTCCATTCTTAAGTTTATTTATTATATCTAAACTTTTTCCTTGTTCATTATGCTTATGATAACTAAATAAACTTTTTTTTATCTCAAAATGATTTAATAGTTTTAAACTTGTTCTTGTATCTTCTGCTGCTATTTCATCAACACTTTTTAAAACTTCTAAAGCTCTTAAAGTTATATCCTTTAAGTTTCCTATAGGTGTAGGAACTAAGTATAATTTTCCTGCCTTCATTTTAATCCTCCCTCCCATAAATTTTATTTATTTGCTTTGTATAAGTACCATCCTCATTATATACACATATTGGTGGTTCCCATTTTAAATATGCTCCTCCATCACGTTGTCCTTCAACTAAAACTATATTAGGAGCTTTATTTATATTAGGTTGTATCATTTGAACTCTCTTTGGTTCTATTTTATGCTTTCTCATAAGTTCAAATATATCTATCAACCTCTCTGGTCTATGTACCATATAAATCCTTCCATTATCTTTTAAAAGCCTTCTAGCAGCTATAATCACATCTTCTAAATTACATAAAATCTCATGTCTTGCAATAGCTAACTTATCCTGTGAATTTATAATTCCTGAATTATTTAACTTATATGGTGGATTAACAGTTAAAACATCAAAGGTACCTAAAGTTTTTAATAATTTTAGATCCTTTAAATCAGCATTTATAAATTTTATAGTATTATCTAATTCATTGTATTTACTACTCCTATTTGCCATTTCTACCATATCTTCTTGAATTTCAATACCAATCACTTCTTTTGGCTTATATTTACCATATAGTAAAAATGGAATTATTCCTGTACCTGTACATAAATCTACAACTCTATGCTTATTTTTTACATTAGCGAAATTAGATAATAAAACAGCATCTACTCCAAATCTAAAACCTTGTTTTTTTTGTATTAAATATAAATTATCTAATTGTAAATCATCTATAGATTCATCATCTAATAACTTTATATCCTTATTCATTTTGTTACCTCTATCTCTATTTTTATCTATAATATTATTTTACTCCTTTAATTTTCTTTAAATATAATAAATTATATCATAATTTATTATTCTAT
>NZ_JBNPON010000044.1:0-32437 GCF_050315195.1 Clostridium sp. SGI.024
TTTTTTCATTTGTATAGTAAATTATCTTTCAAGGATTTACTAGCTTTCTTTTAATATAATTTGTTATTTTAAGAAACATATTAGAAATTATATTTTAGTATTTTTCCCTATAGCTTCACCCATTAAGACCATAGTTTCATATCCTAAATTTGATTGATTAATTATATCCTCATCAATTTTAACCGAATCCTTTTTAAATAAAAGTATCGTAGTAGAACCACCAAATTTAAAATATCCCTTTTCCTCTCCTTTATTTACTCTTTTATTAGCAGTATAACTTTGAACTATTGTACCAACACAAGTAGCACCAACTTCAATATGAAGTATATCTCCAAAATTATCAGATTTGAATATACTCCATTCTCTTTTATTTTGGCAATAAAGTTTAGGTATTCTTTCAAGAGCAACAGGATTTACTGAATAATAATTACCTTTTATGAAATGATTTTCTAAAGGAATTCCACTATCAACAAAGTGAAATCTATGATAATCAGTAGGACAAAGTCTTAATACTAAACAAGTACCACCTTCATAATCTTTAGCTAAAGCATTATCTTCAATTAATTCAGATAAACTGTAATGAATTCCTTTAACTTGTATTAATTTATCAACAGAAATATTTTCATAAGCCAATAATCTACCATCACCAGGAGATATAAGTAAATTATTATTTTTAGTAATAGGTCTAGCATCTTCCTTTAGTGATCTTACGAAGAAGTCATTAAAGTTATTAAAATCATCTAAGGTATTAGAACTAATATTCATATCAATGTTAAAGTCTTTTATAAATTTTTCTATTTTTTTCTTACTTAAAGAACTATCACAATAAGCACCATATAGTTTAGAAAAGAACTTTTTCTTTATAAGTAGTTCAGTAAAGCTTTTTCCTATAGGAGATTCATAGGACCATTTGATATAATTACCTCCAGCTACTTTTTCTACTTCATATTGTTTATTTTTTCTGTTATATACTTGTATCATAAGTTACCTCATATTAAAATATTTTTAGGATTTTATAAAAAGATTATCCTTTTAATGGATTTTTGAAAATTAATTTCTTAAGTATAAGGAGAGATAGATATTATATTCTTACGACTTGAAGTTTATGAGGTCGTAAAGAATAGTTACCTCCTCTACATAGTATTATATTACCATAAAACAAAAATAAAAAACCTAGGATATATAATTTTACTTTACATATTTTTCTTTATCAAAGATAATTATTTAGTAAGAAGTTGTAGGAGTGATTAATATTGATAGAACATATTGTTGAAGTAATAGCCTCAATTACTATACATATTTTAGAATTAATGGGGATAGTTATAATAATAATAGGAGCTATTAAAGCATTTTATACATTTATATTAAATATGATTACTAAAAGGAATATTCCTGTTAAAGTAGAGCTTGCTAAGTCTTTAACTCTAGCTTTAGAATTTAAACTTGGAGCAGAGATATTAAAAACTGTTATAGTAAGGTCTTTAGATGAAATGTATATTCTTGCAGCAATAATTCTTTTAAGAGCAATACTAGCATTTGTAATACATTGGGAATTAAAGTCAGAAATGGAAAATGGGCATTAAAAAATAATGTCTTTTTCTTTATTATTTTAATTAAAGGATAGTAATTATTCTAGAAAAAGTGTATAATATATATCGTTAATATTATAACAAACTGATGAAGTTCATTACATTAAATATAGGGGGAAATTGCGATGAAAAATATTACTATTAATGGAAATAATGTTCTGGTAAGTAATGAAGATAATTTAATTAAGATAGCAAAGGAAAATGGAATTGATATTCCTTCTCTATGTTTTCTTGAGGATTGTGGTAGCGTTGGACAATGTGGAGTATGCTTAGTAGAAATAGAAGGACAAGATGAATTAGAAAAAGCATGTTGTTTAATTCCAAAAGATGGAATGATAATTAATACTAATACTGAAAGAGTTCAAGAAGCTATTAAAACAAGAGTTTCAAATTTATTAGATAAGCATGAATTTAAATGTGGACCTTGTAAAAGAAGAGAGAATTGTGAGTTTTTAAAACTCGTTATTAAGACTAGAGCTAAAGCAGTAAAACCATTTGTTGTTGCAGATAAAACAGAATATGTTGATGATAGAAGTAAATCAATTGTTATAGATAGAACAAAATGTGTTACATGTGGAAGATGTGTAGCTGCTTGTAGGACAAAGACTGGAACAGAATCTATAAAGTTTATTGAAGTTAATGGTGAAAATATAATCGGACCTGATAATTTAAAATGTTTTGATGATACTAATTGCTTATTGTGTGGTCAATGTGTAGCTGCTTGTCCAGTAGATGCATTATCAGAGAAATCACATATGGATAGAGTAAAAGATGCTTTAGAGGATGAAAATAAACATGTTATTGTAGCTATGGCACCATCTGTAAGAACAGCTGTTGGTGAATTATTTAAGATGGGATATGGAGTTGATGTAACAGGAAAGATATATACTGCATTAAGACAATTAGGTTTTGATAAAATCTTTGATATAAATTTTGGTGCAGATATGACTATAATGGAAGAAGCAACTGAATTAATTGAAAGAATTAAAGCTGGTGGACCGTTCCCTATGTTTACTTCTTGTTGTCCAGCATGGGTAAGACAAGTAGAAAACTATTATCCAAATCTTTTAAAGAATTTATCAAGTGCTAAGTCTCCACAACAAATATTTGGAGCAGCTAGTAAAACATATTATCCAACTATTTCAGATATAGACCCTAAAAATGTGTTTACTGTAACTATAATGCCATGTACAGCTAAGAAGTATGAAGCAGATAGACCAGAAATGGAGAATAACGGAATAAGAAATATAGATGCAGTAATAACAACTAGAGAATTAGCAAAAATGATAAAAGATGCAAAGATTGACTTTGCTAAACTTGAAGATAGTGAAGCTGATCCAGCTATGGGAGAATATACTGGTGCAGGTGCTATATTCGGAGCAACTGGTGGAGTTATGGAAGCTGCATTAAGAAGTGCTAAGGATTTTGTTGAAGGAAAAGATTTAGAAAGTATTGATTACGAACAAGTAAGAGGACTTGCTGGAATTAAAGAAGCTACAGTAGAAGTTGGTGGAGAAAACTATAATGTAGCAGTAATAAATGGAGCATCAAACTTATTTGATTTCATAAAAAGTGGAAGAATGGATGAAAAGCAATATCACTTTATTGAAGTGATGGTTTGTCCGGGTGGATGTGTAAATGGTGGTGGCCAACCTCATGTTAATTCTTCAGATAGATTGTCTATGGATATTAGAAGTGTAAGAGCATCAGTGTTATATAATCAAGATAAGAACTTAAAGAAGAGAAAGTCTCATGAAAATGTTGCTTTAAATAAAATGTATGATACTTATATGGGTAAACCAGGTCATGGAAAGGCTCATGAATTACTTCATATAAAATATAAAAAATAAAATATAAGTTTTTTAGAAGGATAAATGTAAGGTTAAAAAATTTACATTTATCTTTTTTTATATAAGGAAAATTATGTTAAAATAATAACACTGTAGTATAGATAATTTAATATAAATATAAATCATATTTTATATACTTTAAGTAATAATAAGATAAAGTGAAATAATTTGAAAAAATGCTAGAAATTGTTGAATAAATGTACAAAAAAAGGAAATTTGTTAAATTGAAAAAAATGTGCATTTTATATAAAATAAATAATGAACAAATTTAAGTTTGGATGGTGTATTATGGATATTATAACTATTGTCAGTATTATTTTTGCATTTATTTGTATGATTCTAGGCTTTACACTAGAGGGCGGGGCTATTAATGCATTATTACAACATACAGCTGCTATTATCGTAATAGGAGGAACTATTGGAGCTGTTGGAATTTCAACTAAATTAAAATGAAGAAGGAGAGATAAGAAAAAGAAAATAATGAAAGATGGCTTCTTACATATTCTGACCTTATAACATTACTTATGGCATTCTTTGTTATTTTATATTCAGCATCAAATGTTAATCAAAAGAAATATGAAAAGTTAGCTAATTCCATGTCATATGCCTTTACAGGAGGATCAGGAATAATTGATGGTGGAGAAAATGCAGATTTAAGTAGTGGCGATAATGAGTTATCACTTTTAATTCAAACAGAGGAAGAAAAACTTCAATCCATAGAAGGACAAGTTGATAGTATGATAGATGAGTTAGGGTTAAAAGACAGCGTATCTACATCTATAGAAGAAAGAGGTTTAGTAATAAGTTTTAATGATAGAATATTTTTTGACAGTGCAAAGGCTGATATAAAAGAAGAGATGAATTCTAAGTTAGTATCTTTAGCAACTATTTTAAATAAAATTGATAATTATGTTAGAGTAGAAGGTCATACTGATAATATTCCAATTAAAAATGAGTATTTCAATTCAAATTGGCAACTTTCATCAATAAGAGCATCCAATGTAGTAGAATTCTTTATAGAAAAAGGTAATATATCACCAGATAGATTATCAGCAGTTGGATATGGAGAATATAGACCAATATCAGATAATAATTCTGAGGATGGAAGATCAAAAAATAGAAGAGTAGATATACTTATTTTAAATAATAAATACGACAATATAGAAATGAATAATTAAATAGATATTAGTTAAAATGGGAGAGAACTAAATTAAAACTCTCCTTAATTTTATATAGAGGAGTTAAAAATTTTTGCTAATAATCATGTTTCAAAAAGTTGAAGAATGTATATATTAGTATTATGAGTTAAAGCTTAAAGAGTTATTGACAATGCTAGTGCAATATTATAAAATAAATAGTTAAAATAATAATATCGCCGGATATATTATTTAGATAACAAGTGTTAGAAGTTTATGCCGTTAGGCCTTAGGGTATGAACAATCTAATGCTTTTTTTAGTTAAGGGGGATAGAAATGAAAAGCTTAAAAGATAATATTTTGAAGGATTTTACAAAATATGTATCATTAAATGTAATTAGTATGATTGGTCTTTCTTTCTATATACTTGCTGATACATTTTTTATAGCAAATGGAGTAGGAAGCATTGGATTAACAGCTTTAAACTTAGTTTTACCATTATGGAGTTTAATGAGCGGATTTGGATTAATGATAGGCATAGGAGCTGGGATTAGTTATTCCATTAAAAGAGGAAAGAATAGTGAAAAGGGAGCAAACAAGGTATTTACTCATGCTATGTTAATGGGAGTAAGCATTGGAGCTATAATAACTATAATTGGAGTAATATTTTCTTATGATATTGTAGTGATTTTAGGAGCAGATGAATTAGTGGCACCTTTAGCTAGTAAATATCTTAAAACTCTATTATCTTTTTCTTGTATATTTATAGTAAATAGTATAATTACAGCCTTTGTGAGAAATGATAATAATCCTAAATTAGCTATGATTGCAATGACTATAGGAAGCTTAAGTAATGTAATTTTAGATTATATTTTTATATATCCTTTTAAACTTGGAATGTTTGGAGCAGCTCTTGCAACAGGAGCTACACCAATATTAAGCTTGCTTATATTATCACTTCACTTCATTAAAAAGAAAAATAATTTTAAGCTTATTAAGTGTAAAATTAATTTTGCTTATATGAAGAGAATAATTTCATTAGGTGTTCCATCATTTATTACTGAAGTTTCATCTGGATTAATAATATTATTATTTAATTTTACTATATTAAAAATATCAAATAATACTGGAGTTGCGGCATATGGAATAATTGCTAATTTAGCTTTAATAGTAATATCTATATTTACAGGAATAGCTCAAGGAATTCAACCTATAATTAGTAAAAGTTATGGAGAAGGTAAGATTAAAAATATAAGAACCATTTTTAAGTATGGAATAATTACAGCTATTATCTTAGGAGTAGGATGTTACTTATTTGGATTAATCTTTTCCGAGGAAATAGTTAACTTATTTAATAGTGAGGGAGATAAGGTATTGCTTTCTATGGCTATAGGAGGAATTAATATTTATTTTAGTGCATTTATTTTTATGGGAATAAATATTGTAACTACATCCTTCTTTGCTTCTATTAATAAACCAAAGGAATCCTTTGCTATTTCAATGATAAGAGGCTTAATTATAGTTATACCTTTGATATTATTATTACCAAATTTTCTTGGAATGACAGGGGTATGGCTTACTATTCCTTTATCTGAAGCTATTACATTGTTTATTAGTATTATAATTTATTTTAAATATAAGAGAGAAATTGTGAATAGTTAATAAATAATATTATTAAGAAGTCTTGAGTAATGTTTTATAAATAAAAAAGATAACTTTTCAAAATAAAAAAGTTATCTTTTCATTTATAAATTATATTAGTAATAATAAGTTATTGTAAGCATTAATAGTTGTATTAAAGTTAATTAATACTTAAATCAAAATATTAAATATAAGGAGAGTAAAAATAAATTTCAAAAATTATTATTTAAGGTATTAAATTTGGTAATATTAATAAATATGTAATATATAAGATAAAGATTATATTTTAAATATTTTCTTTTTTGGCATTAAAAATACTAATGAAGAAACAATTAAAAATATTGCTGCGGCAAATAGTAGATTAGAATTTTGTCCACCAGTTTTAGGTAAAGTATTATTATCTTTATCAACATTCACTTCAGTAATGTTAGAATTAGTATCTATATTTTGTTGTTCATTTTTTGCTTCATTATTATCTATATTTTTATCAATTGGTTCTTCATCTGTTTCATTATCAGCATTATTATCAATTTCTTTATCTACAACTGATAATGGGATGTTTATTATAGTAGTACGTTCATTACCTGTACCTTCTAAGTTTCTGAAAATAACAGGATATGTTTCTTGAGAACCTATAATAAGATCTTTATTTTGCCATTCCCATCCATTTGGTAATTCTACAGATGATAAAGAGTCTCCATTTATTCCAACTAATTCTTCTTTAGGTAAAACAATAAGAGTTGAAGACTTATATGTAACTTTATGTGTTGGTGTTTCTTCTAGTACAATTCCTTTTGGTTGAGCTTTATAGTTAATATTATATACACCAGGGGATAAAGTATTTACTTCATTCATAGAAATACTTTCAATTTTTTGTACATCACCTAAGTTATCAAACATATATTCATTATCAATTGTACAATCAATATAATAATTATCTTTATCTACAGTAATTCCATCTAGTAAATTAGCATCTGAACCTTCTGTTATTGTAAAATCGCGAATACCACTAATAACAGGTTGCGTTTTATAATATTCATTCATAGCTTGCTCTTGTTCATCAGTTTGAGCCCAGCGTACCCAATCTATAACGAATTCAGTATTATCTTCTCCTAAGTGAGTACCAGCATCGCCAGCCCAATTTCCACCTGTAGCTAAATTTATTTTAAGATGCTGAGGAGAATTTATACATTTAGCAGCAGCTTCTAAACGTTGATCACCAAATAAATTCATTGTATTATATATAACACCATCAATGTACCATTCAACTCTTTCTGGAGTCCAATTGATTCCAAAGATATGATAATCATCATTTAGATCATTAGCAAGTGAGATATTTCCACCTAGTACATATGGAGCATAAGAACCATCTTTATCAGGATCATTTGCATTCGCATAATAAAAATGTGGAGTTCCATAAAGGATTTTATTACTTTGTTGATCTCCAGTTTTAGTAGCAGGTTTTTCTCCACTTTTTAGACGCTCATCAGTAGGCGCACCAATCATTTCTAATATATCAAGCTCACCATTACTTGGCCAAGGGTAAACATTTCCTAAAGTCCAAAAAGCAGGGAAAGCACCTTTTCCTTTAGGAAGTTTTGCTTTCATTTCAATTCTACCATATAAGAATTCTTTTTTACCCATAGTGCATATATCACCAGAATTGTAGATTATTTTTCTTGGATTTCTTCCAATCCATCTTGGGTTATCATATTGATATTCTTTAGGCCTATCTGTTATTTTTAATACTAAGTTATCGTCTCTTAAAAAAACGTTTTCTTTACTACTAACATAGTGTTGTTGTTCGTTACCACGAAGAGAACCTAACTCATAACGCCAAGTGGTTTGATCTAAATCATTGCCTGAAAACTCATCATACCAAATAACTTTAGAATTGCTAGACTCATTTTCTGTAACTACAACATTATCAATACTAATTTCAGTTTTATTATTAGTGCCTTTCTTTACTATACCAATAAGTGCTTGAGAAGTATCTGCAACAAATTCTAATTCATTTTTTTGCCATTCATTTATTTTAGTAGAGAATTCTATTTGTTGATAATTATTAACTGTATTTTCAAGAGATCCTTTCATAGCTACAAGAAAAACTTTAGAAGGAGATTCACCTTCTGGAGCATTTACTTTAATATCTGCGGATACTTTATAAGTTTTTCCAGAGATAGTAGGAATCGATTGTAAAATATATTCATCATTACTATCTGATTCAATTTTCCCATAGGAATTATCATTTTCTGAGATTATTTTTGATTTTTCACCAGCTTTATATAGCCAATTTTGCTTTTCAGAGATATGATTATTTTCAAAATCACCATTTATAATTTTATTTAGAGATTGTAATGGTTCAATAGCTGAATTATTTTCAGATCTAACTGATTTTTCTTTAGCAAAAATAACATTACTATTCATAAGAAGTGAAGTAGTATTTGTCAAAATAAGAATAGAAGCTAATATTATACTAAATTTTTTTACTGAATATCCAAAAAAATTCTTTTTAATACTTTTTCTATGTATTAGTTTATTATTTTTTAAAAACATAGTAATATACCCCCATATTTATTTTTAATAATAAGATTATAATTTCCTTATCTTATAAAGTTAAATTTATCACATCCATTTTTATCTCTCCTTACATTTGTTACAAAAAATAATTAAAAACTAAAAATAAACATTAAAAATTAGATTATTGATAATAAATAATTATTAAATAAAGAATATATTACTATAGACAATATGTCAATAATATTTTGTTTGATTCTCAAATGAAATATTGTAAATTTAAATAGTTATCTAAATAAAAGAAATATAAAAGGAGCTGTGGTAACAGCTCCCTTCTATTTGCTTGTTTTTCCTGAGAATTCTAGGTATTCATCGTATGTCATAGTTCTATCAACTATTGAACCATCTTCTTTAATATCGATTATTCTATTTGCAATAGTTTGAATAAATTGATGGTCGTGAGAAGCAAATAAAACTACGCTCTTATAATCTTTTAATCCATTGTTAACAGCAGTGATAGATTCAAGATCTAGGTGGTTAGTAGGTTGGTCTAAAATTAATACATTAGCATTTGTAAGCATCATTCTAGATAACATACATCTAACCTTTTCTCCTCCAGATAATACACTAGCTTTCTTTAATGCTTCTTCTCCTGAGAATAACATTCTTCCAAGGAATCCTCTTAAGTAAGATTCAGATTGTTCTTCTACAGTTTTTCCAGCATATTGTCTAAGCCAATCAACTAGATTTAAATCACAGCCTTCGAAGAATTCAGTGTTATCTTTAGGGAAGTAAGAATTAGTTATAGTTATTCCCCATTTATATTCTCCGCTATCTGCTTCCATTTCACCATTGATTATTTTAAATAAAGTTGTAATAGCAATTTCATTGTCTCCAATGAAAGCAATCTTATCATCTTTATTAACTCTGAAGCTAACGTTATCTAAAACTTTAACTCCATCAATAGTTTTAGTTAATCCTTCAACAGTAAGAATTTCATTACCAACTTCTCTTTCAGGTTTAAATCCAACGAATGGATATCTTCTGCTTGATGGTTGGATGTCATCTAAAGTAATCTTGTCTAATAACTTCTTACGAGAAGTTGCTTGCTTAGATTTAGAAGCATTAGCACTAAATCTTGCGATAAAGTCTTGTAATTCCTTGATTTTTTCTTCTTTCTTCTTGTTTTGATCCTTAGCCATTTGAAGAGCTAATTGGCTTGATTCATACCAGAAATCATAGTTACCAACGTATAATTTGATTTTACCAAAATCAACGTCAGCCATTACAGTACATACTGTATTTAAGAAGTGTCTATCATGGGATACAACTATAACTGTTCCTTCAAATCTTAAAAGGAAATCTTCTAACCAATTTATTGATTGTATATCTAAATGGTTAGTAGGCTCGTCTAGAATTAATATTCCAGGATTTCCGAATAAAGCTTGAGCTAAAAGAACTTTAACCTTTTCAGCACCAGTTAATTCAGACATTTTCTTATAGTGCATATCAGTTCCTATGCCTAAACCTTGTAGTAATGAAGAAGCATCTGACTCTGCTTCCCAACCATTCATATCAGCAAATTCACCTTCTAATTCAGAAGCTCTTATACCGTCTTCATCAGAAAAGTCTGGTTTTGCATATAAAGCATCCTTTTCTTCCATTATTTCATATAATCTTTTATTACCCATAATTACTGTTTGTAAAACTTCATATTCGTCATAAGCAAAGTGATCTTGTTTTAAAACAGACATTCTTGTATTAGGTGCAATACTTACATCACCTGTATTTGGTTCAATTTCTCCAGATAATATTTTTAGGAAAGTACTTTTACCAGCACCGTTAGCACCGATAACACCATAACAGTTACCAGGAGTGAACTTTATATTTACGTCTTCGAATAGCTTACGGCCACCAAATCTTAAACTTACGTTTGATACAGTTATCACTAAAAACCGACCTCATTTCTAAAATTATTCATTTCGTTATTATATCATAAAGTAAACATAATTTCATTGAAAGGTAGAATAATATTTAGAAAATTTAATGGAAATTAAGTAAATTATTTATTTGAGAAATATTGACAAAATAAACCAATAGGTATATAGTTAATTACATAAGTAATGAACTAAATAACAAAAGTATCATATATTATAATATAAAGTTAAAAGGAGGTAGCTATGAATTTAGATTTTTCCAGTGAAATACCTATATATATTCAAATAGCACAATCAATAGAAGATGGTATTCTAAATGGTGTTTTTAAAGAAGATGAAGCGATACCATCAACAACGGAAATATCAGTGAAATTTAAGATTAATCCAGCAACTGTAGCTAAGGGATTCAACTTGCTAGTAGATGAGGGCGTTATATATAAAAGAAGGGGTGTTGGTATGTTTGTTTCAAGTGGAAGCAAGGAAGTATTAATACAGAAGAGAAAGGATAGTTTTTATTCCAATTATGTAATTTCATTAATTGAAGAAGCAAAGAAGCTAAATATATCTATTGATGATATTGTAGAAATGATTAAAAAGGGGGAATAGCTAATGGCATTGATAAAGGTTTCTAATTTAACAAAGGAATACGGAAAAAATAAGGTTTTAGATAATGTTTCATTAACTATAGAAGAAAATAAGATATATGGATTATTAGGAAGAAATGGGGCAGGAAAAACAACACTTTTGAATCTTATAACTAATAGAATTTTCCCAACTGAAGGTACTGTAGAAATAGATGGGGAAAATATAATTGAAAATAGTAGTGCTTTAGAAAAAATCTATTTTATGACAGAACAAGATTTATATCCTAAAGGAATGAAGATTAAGGAGATATTTAAGTGGACAAAAGAATTTTATGAAAGCTTTGATATGGATTATGCCTTAAGCTTAAGTAATAAATTTGGACTTAATATTAATAAGAAGTTTAAGGAATTATCAACTGGATATTCATCAATTTGTAAAATAATTATAACTTTATCATCAGGAGCAGAAGTATTGCTTTTTGATGAACCTGTTTTAGGATTAGATGCAAATCATAGAGATATGTTCTATAAGGAATTAGTAGCAAATTATATTGATGAACCTAAGACTATAATTTTATCAACTCATATTATAGAAGAAGTTTCAGAGATTTTAGAAAAAGTAATAATAATTAAAAATGGCAAGGTGTTAGGAGATAAAGAAGTAGAGAGCTTATTAGGAGAAGCTTACTTAGTTTCAGGTCCTTCAGAAAAAGTTGAAAAATATATAAAGGATAAGAAGTGCATTAATATAGAATCTATAGCAGGATTTAAGGCAGCAACTATTATTGGAAAGATTACTGATGAAAATAAAATACAAATAAGAGATTTAGAATTAGAAACATCAAAGGTAGAATTACAAAAATTATTTATTCACTTAACTGGAGAGGAGGAAGTAAAATAATGAAATTAAAATCTATAGTAAAATATAATCTTAATAGTTTAAAAAAATCAATATTAATTTATTACTCAATTTTTATTACTGTATGTATATGCTTAGTATTGCTTTCAAAAATAGGAACAGTAAACACATCAGGATTAGAGATATCATCAGTAATATTTATATTTGTAGTAGGGTTAAACTCATTTAAAGAAAATTTCTATTTTATGAAAAGTAATAATGTATCTAGGAAAGATTTTATATATGGGACAGCAGTATCTATGATCCCAGTTACTTTATTTATGTCTTTTATAGATATAATAATTAATCGTATTTATAATATTTTCATAAAATGTCCAACGATTTATGAATATACTTATACTAAGTTTATAAATGATACTCAATGGTCTATTAATACTTGGGTACAAAATAACTCTATAGGAACTTTATTTAATACATTTACATTCCAATTCGCAATGTGCTTAGCTTCATTTTCTTTAGGATTCTTAATAACTATAATTTATTATAAGAGTAATAAACTTATGAAGTTAGTAGTATCTGTATCTCCATTTTTATTAATTATATTATTAAATATAATTGCAATAAATTTTCCGGATTTTACTATGAAAATAGGTTTATTTATTCAAACTATATTTGGATGGAATAATAATAATAATTCATATGCTGCTGTATTAACATTTATAGTATTATTTATAGTTTTTATAGGAATATCAAGAGTTTTAACTAGAAAAGCAATAATTAAACAAAGATAGAGTATGCTGTAGCACAATGTAGAATGAATAATGTGAGATTAAATAAAGGGCTGTCGCTAGGGAAAAAATTCCCTAGCGATAGCCCATAATTAATTTTTAATTGATTATTTTTTATAATTAATATGGTATAATATTAGGTGAGTTGCAAATGTTTTCATTATAAAATATTAAATATTAATAAATAGGGAGGATTAATTATGTTAAGAAAGAAGATAACAATTTTTTTATTAACAACCATGTTAGTATCAACAGTAAATACATATGTAATTCCAGTTAAAGCAGCAACCATTGCTGGAATTGAAGCTACAGTAGGGGTTGGAAGTTTAACTTCTAAGAATACAACTGTACCTACTTCTGATAGAGCAACTCCAAATGAAGCTCAATACAAATATCATAAGGATGAACTAGCAGCATTTTGTCACTTTGGACCTAATACCTTTGCAGGGATAGAATGGGGAACAGAGTATGGTACTAAGTCACCAGCAGAAATATTCACATTAAATAAGGATTTTGATGCTAAAACATTAGTGACTGTATTAAAAAATGCAGGGTTTAAAAAATTAATTGTTACTGCAAAGCATCATGATGGTTTTTGTATTTGGAAAAGTGCTTATACAGATTATGATATGGATGGTACAAATTATAAAAATGGACAAGGTGATATTTTAGCAGAATTATCAGCAGAATGTAGTGCTCAAGATATGGATATGGGATTATATCTATCTCCTTGGGATATTCATGCACCTAGCTATGGATATTTTGATGCAAACAATCAACCTCTAGTTGGATCAGATGGAAATCCATTAAAGGATGCAGATGGAAATAATTTTAATAAAAATAGAGCTAAAACTGATAAAGAGTATGAACAAAAAGCATGGGAGAAAGTAGATGAACTTGATGTCCATGACTATAATGAATTTTATATTAATCAGTTAAAAGAAATATTAGGAAATGATAAGTACGGTAATAAAGGAAAATTCATTGAAGTGTGGATGGATGGAGCGAAGGGTTCAGGAACAAACACACAAAACTATAGATTTGATGATTTCTTTCAAACTATTGAAGATGAAGAAGGAAAAGATTGTTTATTATTTGGTGGAAAGCATAAAGCAACAGTTCGTTGGATTGGTAATGAAGATGGTATTGCACCTGAGCCAAACTGGGGAACATCTAAGAAAATTCTTGATGATAGTGGCAAGGTAGTTGACATTATAAATGGTAATTGGTCATCTACAAATCACTTTAATGAAGGTTTTGCTGATGGAGATGTTTGGACTGTACCAGAGTGCGATGCAAGAATAACATCAGGATGGTTCTGGGGAGAAAATAAAAAGACACCTCGTACAATGGAACAATTAAGTAATATGTATTTTAGCTCTATTGGACGTGGAGGAACTTTATTATTAAATGTGCCACCTAATAAAGATGGTGGTATTGATCAGGCTATAGTTGATAGAATTAATGAGTTTGGTGAAGCCATTAAAAATACTTTTAAAACAAATTTAGTTAAAAGCTCTGGGGTTACATTTAAGGCTTCTTCAGTAAGAGGAAATGATACTGCATATTCACCAAGTTTAGTTTCAGATGGCAATGATGATACTTACTGGGCACCAGCAGATGGAGAAATAAAAGGTTCTATAGAAGTTGATTTAGGTAAAGAGCAAACTTTTGATGTTATTTCAATTGAAGAACCAATTAAATTAGGACAAAGAGTCAATGAATATTTAGTTGAATATCAAAATAAAGAAGGAAATTGGGTAAAGATAGAAAGCGGTAGAACAATAGGTTCAAAACGTCTAGTTAGAACATATCCAACTAAAGCTCAAAAAATAAGGGTAACAGTATCTGGAGATTTCTCAACAGTAACTCAAGCTGATAAGTATAATAAAGATAATACAATTAAAAATGAAACACCACTAATTAGTGAAATTGGAGTATATAAAGCAAGTGAAGGATTTGCTCTTGGTAGTTCACTTCCTAGTAGTTTAGAAGTTTTAGGTTGTACTTCAGAAACAAATATTAAATATGAAGGAAAATGGAATCCTGAAAGCGATGGTAAGTATCTAAATGGTTCAAGTACATGGACTAACAATGGAAGTGTTACTATTGATTTTACAGGAAGTAAAGCATATGTAATTGGATCAAAAGCATCAGATCATGGAAAAGCTAATATTTATATTGATGGTAAGAAGGTAGCAGAAATAGATAGCAATACTAGTAAAAGATCAAGTACTCAAGTTGTTTATGAAACACCAGAGTTAGAGCAAGGTAATCATACAATTAAAATAGAAAGAGTAACTGGAGCATTATCATTTGAAGGACTTGCTTATTTAAATAATGAAAGTAAAGGAATGTTCCAATTTGAAAGCAAAGAATATACAACTAACGAAGAATCAACTTTAAAAGTAAAAGTAAAACGTATTGGAGGAACTTCTGGAGAAGCGACTGTATTATTACAACCTAACCCAGGTACTGCAATTCAAGGTCAATTTGATACTGAATCACAAGCAGTTACTTTTGCTGATGGAGAAAAAGAAAAAATTGTTGATATTAAGACAAAACGTTACGACTTAACTACAGGGGATACTTACTTTACAATAGAATTAGTTGAACCAAGTAATGGAAGTAAAGTTGGATTTAATAATGAAGCTAAGGTTACTATAAAGGATTTTGACTTATTAAATCGCTCAGAATTACAAAAGCTTTATGACAAATATAAAAATATTAATCCAGAAAACTATATAGTTATTGATGATAATATAGAAAAAGTATTAGAAAAAGTAAAAGCTATTTTAGATAATACTTCAGCTACAGTAGAAGAAATAAGAAAAGCTTATGTTGAATTAGATACATATGTTAATAATTCAGAAGAAAGAATTAACTTTACTGAAGCAAGTCCATTTAAATTTCCTATCAAAGAAAATGAAACTAGAGTATTAGAAGCTGAATATGCTAATTTATTTAATGATACAACTAACGATAACAATTATCCTTTACAAGTTACAACACAAGATTGGGCAAGTAATGGTAAATTTATTAACTGCTTAAATACTGGAGATTATATTACTATTCCATATATAGCAGAAAAAATGGGAACTTATGAATTAACACTTTCTTACAGAAGTGGCAGCCTTGAAAATGGATTCACTATAAGTGAAGAAAACAATAAATTTAGTAACCAAAGTATAAATGCAGGTGCTAATGATAGAGCTGCTGCTGTTCATACAGTAAAATTTAATATAGAAATAACTGAAGCTGGAAATGGATTAATTAAAATAGCCTCTAATGAAAAAGATGCACCACAAATAGATAAATTTGATATTAAGTTAACTAAAATTGTGGTTGATAGAGAAAAAATGGTTGAAAAAATAAATGAAGCTGAAGAAGCTTTAAAGAAAGTAGATGTTTATACAGATAAATCATTAGAAACTTTAGCTAAAGAGGTTGAAGAAGCTAAGAAACTTCTTGAATTAGATGAAATTTCAGATGAAGATTTCGAAAATCAATTGGATTTGTTAAATGCAGCAGTTGTTGGATTAGAAAAGCAACAAGTGACTGATAATAAAGAAGTTGAGGGAGACATAGTAGAGCATATAGTAGCTGATAATAATACTGAAGAAGAAAAATCAATAGAAAGATCAGAAAATAAAAATAAACTACCTAAAACAGGTGGAGTTTCTGCTATTACAATAGGCTTAATTGGAAATGCTATATTAGCAAGTGGTATATTTATTTTAAGAAAAAAAGATAAGAAAACTAAAATTTAATAAAAAAAAATGGGACTATCGCATCAGCGAGGTGAAAAATTCGCTAGTGATAGTTCCATTTTTTTATTAAGAGGTCATAACCTTAACTAACTGACATTAGTTGCACAGCCCATTAATTTCTATAACAAATATATAAATACACAAATAAAGTGACATAAGCTTCCTAGAATAATAAATATATGAAATATTTCATGGAAACCAAAGCTTCCAATTTGGAGTTTCTTAGGCTTAAGTCCATAAATAACTCCGCCTACTGTATAAAATATTCCACCTAAAACTAATAAAAATAAACTAATAGGGCTTAATACTTGTGATAAAGGCTTAATCATAAATATAGCAGCCCAACCTAAACCTATATAAAGAGATGTTTGTAACCATCTTGGACAGTTAAACCAAAGCATTCTAAACAATATACCAGCTATGGCAATTGAAGCTATAATTGAAAAGAATACTGCTCCTTTTGATCCACCAAGGGCAATTAAGCAAAATGGTGCATAAGAGCCAGCTATTAATATAAAAATCATAGAGTGATCTAACTTTCTTAACCTATAAATAATTTTATCACTAGTTATAACACCATGATAGGTTGCAGATACACTATATAACAGAATTAAGCTAATACCAAATATTATGACAGAAGCAATTGTGACAGCTGATGAATTGTTAATTATTCCTTTTACTAGCATTGCAATTAAGGCAAAAAGCGAAAGAATAGCACCAATCCAATGAGTTATACTATTAATAGGTTCTCTTAAATATTTTTCCAAAACAAACACCTCTCTACATATAGTTTTGAAAACTACTTCTTATTACTTATATATTAATGAATTAACTTTTAAAAGTCAAAATTAGAAAACTCTTATTTTCTTAGGAAAGTATATGAAATTTACTAATTTTCTTGAATTATCTATCAATTACTAGTATATTTAAACATAGATATATTAATAAGTAGTTTAGTAAACTACATGGAGGAAATTATGGATAACAATGAATTAATGGAGAAACTTAAAGAGTTAAACTTACAAAATCAATTAGTTTTAGATGAAATACCAGAATTAGATTTATATATGGATCAAGTTATTCAACTATTTGATAGTAAATTTAATGATAGTAAAAGAACTGAAGATGATAAGGCATTAACAAAGACGATGGTAAATAATTATGCTAAGGGAAAGTTATTAATGTCTATAAAAAATAAAAAGTATAGTAAAGAGCATTTAATATTAATGAGCCTTATTTATAATTTAAAAGGTGGATTATCAATTAGCGATATAAAGAGCTCACTTAATAAGATAGTAAAAACTTTTGAAAGTGGAGAAGAATATCCAATTAGAGAATTATATACATTATATTTAAAACAATATAACGAAGACTTAAAGGATGTAGAAAAAACTATAGAAGAAAAGTTTAATAATATTGAAAGCATTATGATTGATGAAAATATAGAAGACCAAGAATTTCAAAAAAACTTTTTACTACTTAGCTCCTTTATAAATATGAGCAATATGTATAGAAGAATGGGAGAAAAATTAATAGACGAATATTTTAATAAGCTATAAGAGGTATTGCTATGAAAAATTCTATAATTTTAAAAAATGAACTTAAAGGAATTGATGGAAGAGGATATAAAGCATATAAGGATTTGCAAGGACAATATGATTTTAATGATTATGTTTTAAGTATTGATCATGTTCAAGGAGATCCTTTTGCATCCCCTTCAAGAATAAGAATTATTATAGATAAGGAAAAGGCTAAATTCCCAGAAGAATTAATAAATGAAAATTATAAAAAAATTGCAGTTTCAGATTTTTTAACTAGGCTATTTTATTTTAATATAAATAAGTATAGTGAAAAAATATTTGGTTCTGGTAAAAGTGGATTAATTGCTATAAGTAGATGTCCACAAGAAATATTAGAAAGAACTTCAATAGTTATAAATGAATGCAATATAGAAGCACGATTTTATGTTGGATTCCCTGCTAAGGGAAGAACAGTTTTATCTAAGGAATTAGAAAAAATTCTTTATAATGTGATACCAAGTATAGTAGATAATACATTAATATATGAAAATATAAATAAGGCTAAAATTATAGATAGAGTTAAGTTAGTTGAAGACCAAGAATATATTAGAAATGAGCTTAAGAAAAAAGATCTAATTGCCTTTGTAGCAAACGGATCAATATTACCTAGAGAAAGTGGAGTTTCACAAAGACCATTAAAAAATGCTATGGCTTTTAAGTCTCCTAATTCATTAGAAGTAGAAATGAACTTACCTAATAAAGGTCTAATTAAGGGCATGGGAATTAAAAGGGGAGTAACCTTAATAGTTGGTGGGGGATATCACGGAAAGTCAACCCTTTTAAATGCTTTAGAGCTTGGAGTTTATAATCATATTGAAGGTGATGGAAGAGAATTTGTTATTACTGATGATAGTGCAGTTAAAGTAAGAGCTGAAGATGGAAGAAGTATTAAGAATACAGATATATCATTATTTATAAATAATCTTCCTAATGGTAAAGATACAGTAAAGTTTACTACTGAAAATGCTAGTGGTAGCACATCACAAGCTGCAAATATAATAGAAGCAATTGAAGCTAAGTCAAAAGTATTACTTATAGATGAAGATACATCAGCTACTAACTTTATGATTAGAGATGATTTAATGCAAAAGTTAGTTTCAAAAGAGAAAGAGCCAATAACACCATTTATTGAAATAGTAAAGCCTCTATATAATCAAAAGGATATATCAACAATATTAGTTATAGGTAGTTCAGGAGATTACTTTGATGTAGCAGATACTGTTATACAAATGGATAATTATGAAACAAAGGATGTTACAAAAGAAGCAAAGGTTCTTATGAGGGGAGAAATAAATAAAAGAATTGAAGAAAAGAACTTATCTATAAACATAAGATTTAATAGAAAGCTTCAAAAGGGAACTATAGAAAGTACTTATAAGGGTGTAAAAATTAAGACTATGGGTTTAAGCAATATAAGTATTAACAATGAAAATATTGATTTAAGAGCAGTGGAACAACTAGTAGATAATGAGCAATTAAATGCTATTGGCGCTATTATGAAATGGATAGAATATAATTTAATGAATAAAAACCTGTCTTTAGAAGAGGTAGTAAATGAAGCATATTCTGAAATAAAAAGAAATGATTTAATTTCTATAGATAAAATTAATGGTGGTTCAGGAAGTATAGCCATGCCTAGAAAGCAAGAAGTTATGGCGGTTTACAATAGATTTAGAAAATTAAGGATAAATTAATAAATCTTTATAAAAAAAATTGATATAATATAAGTAATAAAAATGAACAATGTTTATTTAAAATATAAACATTGTTCATTTTTTATAAATTTAATTGAGGGGGAGATAAATATTTCTATAGAAGTAATATTAAATACTTAATATAGGATAAATGTAAAATTATTGAATAGAAACAACTATGTTGATATAATTAGCTTTAGAATTGAAATAGATTGATTATATAATTAGGAGGAATAGAAAATGATAGACATAAAACCTTTAGATGATGTTATGCAGCATTTTCAATGGGTATTTATTGCTTACGTAGTATTATTTATTATAGTATGTATAAATTTATATAAAGCAATAAAGGTTAGAAAAAATTTAATTAATAATAATGTAATTAGAAAATTAATAAATACTTATGATTTAATTGTCGATATTTTATGTGTCATTGCTATGTATGCAGGACTTATTTTCCAAGGAGTATTAGCAGATAATAATGCGTTAAATTGGAATTTTTGGAGTAATATATTGGTAGTAATTTCAATTGTAAGCCTAATTATTTTTATATTAAATATAGGAGTTGTTGTTAAGAAAAAAAAGGAATATTAGAAAATAAGTGTCTTGATATTAGTATTTAAGCTTTTATATAGTTCAAAACAAATAATTATTTAAAGAATCAGTGCAATGAATAGTGTTAAATATAAAGTTCTATAGATATTTAATTAGTCTATAGAACTTTATATTTACTAATTTAAGTTTTATATAACAATAATAACTAATCTTTTAATACTTTAAATAAGTCTAATAAATTTGAAATCTCATAGGTAGGTTTAATTGATGATAGATTTTCAGATTTATTAAAATTTACTAAGCAAGTGTCAATGCCGAAGTTAATACCACCTTGAATATCAGAAGTTAAGCTATCTCCAATCATTAGAACCTTACTTTTATCCTTAAAATTTAAATTATTTAAGGCAATTTCAAATATTTTTGGATTAGGCTTTGACACCTTCACTTCTTCAGAAATAACTATTGTGTCAAAGTATTTAGCTATAACAGATTGTCCTATTCGCTTAGATTGAACGTCTTTAAGTCCATTAGTGATTATAGCTAATTTATAATCAATGCTTAATTTTTCTATTACTTTAATACTATCATCATATAAAAATGAAGCATTGGCTAAGTGTCCTATATATGACTTGGAAAATTCTAACTCATCAAAAGGAATATTTATTTCTTTTGATAGCCTTTTAAATCTTTCAACCTTCAACTTTTCTTGAGTAATTAAACCTTGTTCAAATTCTAACCAAATTTTTTTATTTATTTCTTCATAAATTTTTAGATGATAGTTTTCATCATAATCTATATTGAATTCCCTAATACTATTTTCAAAAGCATATTTTTCTGACTTTTTAAAATCGAATAAGGTTTCATCTGCATCAAATAATAAGACTTCATATTTCATATATAACCTCCAATAAATATTCTATATTTGGGTAAACTATAAGATTTACCAGTTATTATAATTGTAGTACAATTAAATTATAATGAAATAACTTTTATAGTAAAAAATAATTATATTCATTATTGAAATTAATGACTAATAAACGAAGGGCATATATTCTGATAAAAATTATTGTAATGTTAAATAATTTATTGGAGGTTGTATAATGTTTAAGGATATTTTTAAAGAGATGTTTGATTTTAATCATGATGGTAAAATGGATGACTTTGAAAAATCAGCTGCATTTACAACATTTATGAGTATGCTTGAGGAAGAAAATAAAAACAAAATTAAAAAATCAGATATATATTCATCTGATGGCGAAAGTGAAGATATAGAAGCAGAACTTGAAGCAGAAGGATTAGATTATGATGAGTTATCATTTATGGATGAAGATGAAAGAAATGAAATTCTTGAGGATTGTGGTTTAGATCCAGATGATTATGATTTTTAAAGATTTTAATGATAAATAATTGAGATAATATTTATAGTTGGAGTTTTAGAGGTGAAAGAATGAGGGAATTAAAGGGGATAGAAGAGAAAATTTTAGATAGAGCCTTATACCTTTTTGGTAAAAATGGAACTACTAATGTCCCTATTAGATCTATAGTTAGAGAGGCTGAAGTAAACGTTAGTGCAATAAATTATTATTTCGGTAGTAAGGATAATATGTTAAATTATGTTAAAGAGTTTTATTTAGAGAATATAACTCAAGCATATGCAGCGCTTTATGATAGTAGTCTTAGTGATGAAGAAAAAATAATTAAGTGTTCTAATGAGATAATAGAGTATAGCTTAAGATATCCAGGTGTTTTAGTTATGAATAAAGAAGCTTCATCTGCAAAGGAAAAGAGTGAAATGGATTTAAAGATAATTGAAAGATCTAATGAAGAAAATAAAAAGTTAGATAATATTTTAAAGAAAGTATTAAATTGTAATGATGAAGAGTTCAAATATAAGAGAACAATATTTATGGCTTCTATTACTTATCCAGCTACTAATGAAGATGGAGACTATAACAAGGAGATTATAGCCACTGTAGAAAAAAGAATCATTTACATAAAAAACTTAATAATGCTATTAAAAGGGAAAAATTAGGCGGAAAAAATGCTCTTTTGTTTAAAAACAAGGGGCGTTTTTTTATTTATTTATAAATCAAAACAATTTGTTTTAAACATATTGATTTAATTTTAACGAATAAATATAATAATCATAAGGGACATAATATAAAATAAATATTTTGGAGGTAGTAAAATGGTTTTTGAGAATGTTTTCAGTCCTATTAAAATTAGAGGTATGGAAATGAGAAACCGTGTTATATTCCCAGCTATGGGCACTAAGATGGCGGGAAAGGGCAAGGAAGTAACAGATCAAATTATAAATTACCATGTTGCTAGATCAAAAGGTGGAAACGGTTTAAACTTTACGGAGGTTTGTTCAGTATATGATAAAGCTGCACCTAAAAGTTTCTTATCAATTTCAGATGATAAATATATACCAGGTTTAAAGAAGTTAGTTGATGCAATTCATTTAGGTGGAGCAAAGGCAGGAGTTCAATTATGGCTAGGTGGATCTGCTGTATTATTTGGTGATCCTACTTCAATGGTAGTAGTTCCAAGTGAATTTAAGGTTACGGATAACTATATAGTTCCAGGGGCTAGTAAGGAAATTATTGATGAAGCTGTTAAGGCATTTGGAGATGCTGCAAAACGTGCAGTAGAAGCTGGATTTGATGCAATAGAGTTCCATGCAGGACATAACTATACACCACATTCATTCTTAAGTAAGGCATTTAATAAGAGAACAGATGAATATGGTGGAAGTTTAGAAAATAGAGCTAGATTTTTATTAGAATGTATAAGATCAATTAGAGCAAATGTTCCAGAGGATATGCCTTTATTTATGAGAATAGATGCACATGATGATTATGTACAAGATGGACTTAATATAGAAGATGTAATACAGTTCTGTAAGTGGGCTAAAGAAGCAGGGGTAGATGCATTAGATGTATCTCGTGGAAACTTCTCAAGTGCAGCTATAAAATACGAAGTACCTCCAGTAGATTTACCAAGGGGATTTAATGTAGAAAATGCAGCAAGAATAAAAAAAGAAACAGGAATGTTAACTGTTGCTGTTGGAAGAATAAATGATCCAAGACAAGCAGATGAAATAATAAAAGGTGGAAAAGCTGATATGGTAGTTATCGGTAGAGCGCAATTAGCAGATCCAGAGTTTTGTAATAAAGCTATCAATGGAAAAGTTAAAGATATAGTACGTTGTGTAGGATGCAATCAAGGCTGTTATGATGGATTCTCATCACCAGATGTACCTTTTATAACTTGCTTAAGAAATCCTGCATTAGGAAGAGAAGCAGAATTTACTTTAGAAAAAACAAATAATCCTAAAAAGGTATTAGTAGTAGGTGGTGGAGTTGCAGGACTTCAAGCTGCTATGGAATTAAAGGATAGAGGTCATAATCCAATATTATGTGAAGCTTCTAATTCCTTAGGGGGACAATTTGTTTTAGCAGGAGCTGCTCCAAGAAAAGAAGAAATGAAAGAGGTTGCTATATCTATGGGAGAAATGGCAGAAAGAAAAGGAGTAGAAATTAGACTTTCAACTCCTGTTACAATAGATATAATTAAAGATATAAATCCGGATGAAGTTATAATAGCAGCTGGTGCAGAACCAATGAAACTTAGAGTTCCAGGAGCTGATTTACCACATATAACCAATTCTCATGATATACTTGCAGGAACTTCAATGGTAACTGGACAAGTAGTTGTTATTGGCGGGGGTTTAGTTGGGTTAGAAGTTGCTGAATACTTATCAGGAAAAGTTAATGACATAACTGTAGTAGAAATGCTTAATGAAGTAGCAAAAGACTTAGGACAATTAAGAAAGATTTGTGTTATGGAAAGCTTATATCGTGAAAGTGTGAAAACTATAACAGAAGCAAAATGTGTTGAAATAAAAGAAAAATCAATAGTAATTGATAGAAAGGGAAATATTGAAGAGATTCCTTGTGATTCAGTTGTAGTTGCAATAGGAGCAAGATCACGTGACTTTAGTGAACTTACTAATTACTGTGAAGAAAAGAATATAGCATATCATGTAATAGGTGATGCAGTTAGAGCTCGTAGAGCATTAAATAGTATTGAAGAAGCAGTAAATGTAGCAAGACAAATTTAATAGATAATAAATAGGGATTGTATAAGATAATTATGCAATCTCTATTTTTTGAGTATATTTAATAGACTAACATAGAAAAGGTTCTTACTTTTCTTTATAGTAGGGTATAATATTTATATTATGAATAGATAAAGGATAGGGGATAATATATGGGAAAGGTATATAAAATACAAAAACCTAAGTTTATAGATGAACTAGAAGAGTTAGAAAGTATAGAAGATGAAATAGCTAATTTTGAAAAGTTGCAAAATAAAATAATAGAAGATATAGATATAGATTACTTACAAGAAAAAGGATTAACTATAGATTCTTGTAAATTTAAAAATGTTATTTTTAATGATTGTTCATTACAAAATATAGATTTATTAGATTCAGTATTTGAAAATTGTGATTTATCTAATGTAGATTTTAGTGGAGGAAGCATTCATAGAGTAGAATTTATTAACTGCAAGCTACTTGGAACAAAGTTTGACGAGTGTAACATAAAAGAAATATTATTTAGTAATTCTATAGGAAAATATATAAACTTTTCATTTTCAAAGCTTAAGAATGTTGTTATTGATGAATGTAATTTTGCAGAGGGAATTTTGCAACAAACAAAATTAGATAAGGTAATTTTTAATGAAGCAGATTTAAGTAATGCTTATTTTAATAAAACTAACTTAAACAAAATAGATTTTACAACCTGTGATATTACAGGTATAGATGCTGAAATAGAAGACTTAGCTGGAGTAACAGTTAATGCTATCCAAGCTTTAGATTTAACAAGACTTATGAAAATAGTTATAAAATAATTGGGTCCATAGGGCCCAATTATTTACATTTTAGAATATTATGTTCGCTATAAGAACTATTACAGGTAATGTAATTAATGTTCTTTCAACAAATATTATTAATAAGTGTTTTAAGGATACAGGAATCTTTGATCCAAGTAAAACTCCACCTACTTCAGACATATAAATTAATTGAGATACTGAAGTACAAGCAACTATAAATTTAGTCATATCACTAGTTATTGAATTAGCAGCTAAAACAGATGGAAGTAGCATATCAGCAAAGCCAACAACTAATGTTTGTGATGCTGCTATAGCTTCTGGAACTTGAAGTAGATTTAAAAATGGTATAAAAGGTAAACCTAGTATTTGGAACACAGAAGTATATTCAGCTATTATAAGTGCTATAGTAGCAAAAGCCATAACAACTGGTAGAACTCCAAGCCACATATCTAAAACATTTTTAACTCCATCAATTAAGAAGGCTTTAGCACCAGGATTATTTTCAGCTTTAACTATAGCCTTATTATATCCCCAAGAAATAGATGTATGTCCATTAGGAATAGTTTCATCATCCTTTTGCTCTTTATTATTATAGTAAGTATTAGGGATTTTACGTAATGGGTATATTCTAGGAAGAATAATAGCTGCAACTATTCCTGAAAGCGTTACTGTTACATAAAAAGGAATAAATAAGTGTGATAATCCAACAGTATCTATTACAATTAAACTAAAAGTTATAGAAACTGCTGAGAAAGTTGTACTTATTATTGCGGCTTCTCTTTTAGAATAAAAACCTTCTTCATATTGCTTATTTGTTAATAGTATTCCTAAAGTTCCATCACCAAGCCAAGAAGTAATACAGTCTATTGATGAACGACCAGGTAATGTAAATACAGGTCTCATTATCTTAGTAAGAATTGCTCCAAAGAACTCTAATAATCCAAAGTTAAGTAGCAAAGGCAATAATAGACCAGCAAATAGGAAAATAGTAAATAATATAGTAAGCAAGTCGTTTAATACAAAAGCACCAGTTCCAGAACTTCTTATGATTTCAGGTCCAAAATTAAATAATGATAGGAGGCAAAAAACTGCTCCTAAAGTTCTAGATATTATCCAAAGTGGTTTTACATTAAATAAAGTATTTAAAAATTCATTTTTTGTTATAAAGTCTGGTTTAAACACTCTTGCAATTATACTTAATATTGCAGATATACAAACTGTTAGTGTAATAATAGCTGTTAAATAGTCGCCTAATAAGTTTGCCAGAAATTTGGACATTAACGCTATTGGTATAGTAATTTCTCCATTAAATTTAATAGGAATCATAAATAGTAGTATGCCTATTAAAGATGGAATAATAAAAGCCAAAGAATCATTAATTGAAAATTTATCTTTAGTTATATTTTTCATTTCTATCTCCTTTATATTGAAATTATTAATATTTATACATAGAAATTAATTTTAATACATAATATATACAAAAATCAATAGAATTTTATACAAAAAACACTAAATACTATGCAAAAATCTTATGTTAATATTTTCTTTTAATAAGGATAAACTAAATTTATTAATTAACTAAAGGAGAGTTTATTATGAGTAAGAAAAATGTTATTACATATTTAGTTATTTTAAACTTGTTTACCATATTAATAATATTATTAAGTAATGTTGTTATAATAAAAAAATTTATAAGTGTGATTTTTGCAGTTGTAATTATACCAATAATATTTGGAGTATTTTTGTTTTATATACTAAAACCATTAAATAATTTATTCATAAAAAAGAATATGAATAGAGGAATGGCTGCAAGCTTAACATTATTTATTTTTTTCTTTATAGCAGCAGGTATAATTAAGTATTTTGGAGATTATTTTATAGATCAATTTATAAGTGTTAAATCCATATTTCTACAAATAATAGAGGCAAGAAGTGATGGGGAAAATATAGGGAATTTGGTTAAAGAAAATGTTTTAAACATTAATTATTATGATAAATTCTTAGGTGATATACAAAATTACATAATGATATTAGTTACTAATATAAGAAGACTTTTTAATAAAGGGCTTCAATTGTTTTCAAATATGTTATTAGTAATTTTAATAGCCTTTTATTTACTTAAAGATGAAGAAAAAATAAAAGCATCATTAATAAAACTATTTCCTAGGAAATATAAAGATAAAGCTAAAAGCATAGTAGCAGAGGGCGATGAAGTATTATCAGCATATATTATTGGTCAAGCAAAAGTTGCATTATCATTAGCCATTATGATATTTGTTGGGTATAAAATTATAGGAATGATAAATCCATTACTTTTAGCATCAGTAACTTTTATTTTAGCTTTTATACCTTTTATTGGATTTTTCATATCATTAATACTACCTTATATTATAGCTATAGCTTTAGGCTGGAATATGATTTTAAAGTTATCAATATTAGTAATAATAGCACAAACCCTTAAGGGCAGAATAGTAGTGCCATTAATTATGGGAAAGACTATGAAAATACATCCTATAACAGATATATTCTTAGTAGTGGGTGCAGCATCTATAATTGGTCCTATTGGAGCCTTTGTGGTAGTACCTATTTATTCATTAATTAAGGTTATTTATAAGTATTTTAATAGAGAGCTAGATGAAAAGTTAAAGGAGTTTAAAGAATAGATAGAATTATAAGTATATTTTATGTGGAAAAAATATTTAAGAATATTTATAATAAAGACAAGAAAGAAATTCGGGGGAATAGTAGGAATGAATAGTAGAGAAAAAGTAAAAAAAGCTAATAGGATAGTAGTTAAGGTAGGAACCTCTACATTAACATATGAAAATGGAAACATTAATTTAACTAGGATAGAGAAGTTAACAAGAACATTATCAGATGTTATGAATTCTGGAAAAGAAGTCATATTAGTTACTTCAGGAGCTATAGGAGTTGGGGTATCTAAATTAAAACTTAAAGAAAAGCCTAAAACTATAAGAGAAAAGCAAGCTGTTGCATCAGTTGGACAATGTGAACTTATGCATATATACAGTAAGTTTTTTGGAGAATATAGTAATACTGTTGGTCAAGTGCTTTTAACTAGAGATGTAATAGAAGATGATCATGTAAGAAATAATGTTTGTAATACATTTGAAACATTAATTGAAAATAAAATAGTACCTATTGTTAATGAAAATGATACTGTATCTATAGATGAAATAGAAAATATAGTTAGATTTGGGGATAATGATAATTTATCAGCAATAGTTTCTAAATTAGTTAATGCTGATTTATTAATTATATTATCAGACATAGATGGTTTTTAT
The DNA here is from genome assembly GCF_050315195.1 of Clostridium sp. SGI.024. Taxonomy (NCBI): domain Bacteria; kingdom Bacillati; phylum Bacillota; class Clostridia; order Eubacteriales; family Clostridiaceae; genus Clostridium; species Clostridium sp. SGI.024. The sequence continues at coordinate 28,708 of NZ_JBNPON010000044.1, forward strand.
GATTCTGATCCTAGAAAAAATCCGGATTCAGAGCTTATAAGAGAAATACAGAAAATAACACCAGAGCTTGAAGATTGTTGTGGTGGGGCAGGAAGCAATTTAGGAACAGGCGGAATGATAACTAAGTTAACTGCAGCAAAAACTGCAACAGAAGCTGGAGTAGATATGGTTTTAGCAAATGGAGAAGATCCAAGAATAGTATTAAGTATATTAAATGGAGAAGAAATAGGAACATTATTTGTTTCTAATAAATAAGGGGGATATTTTTATGATATTAGATTTAAATGAGTTGGGAAGGAATGCTAAAGAAGCTTCTTATGATTTGGGCATAGCATCTACAACAGAAAAAAATAATGCATTAGAATTAATGGCAAAGGCTTTAATAGATAATACTGAAGAAATTATAAAAGAAAATAAGAAGGATTTAGATATAGCAGTTGAAAAAGGAACTTCAAAGGCTATGTTAGATAGATTAGCTTTAAATGAAGATAGAATTAAAGGTATGGCAAAGGGCTTAACGGATCTTATAGCATTAGATGACCCAATTGGTGAAGTTATAGAAATGTGGAAAAGACCTAATGGAATTCAAATTGGAAAGCAAAGAGTTCCAATAGGGGTAATTGGAATAATATATGAAGCTAGGCCAAATGTAACATGTGATGCAGCAGGCCTTTGTTTAAAAACAGGAAATGCTGTAATTTTAAAGGGTGGAAGTGACGCTATAAATTCTAATAAGGTTATAGTAAAAGTATTAAGAGAAGCTTTAAAGAAATCTGCTTTACCTGAGGTTTCAATTCAATTAGTTGAAGACACTAGTAGAGAAACTGCAACTAAGATGATGAGACTTAATGAATATATAGATGTTTTGATTCCAAGAGGAGGAGCAGGATTAATACAAGCTGTAGTTAAAAATGCTACTGTTCCTGTAATTGAAACAGGAGTTGGAAACTGTCATATTTATGTAGATGAAGTTTGTGATTTTGAAATGGCTAAGAATATAATAGTAAATGCAAAAACTTCAAGACCATCAGTATGTAATGCAGCAGAAAAAATGCTTATTAATGAAAAAATAGCAAAGGACTTTTTGCCTATTATTGTACAAGCTTTAAGAGAAAAGGATGTTGAAATAAGAGGGGACGAAAAGGTTAAGTCTATAATACCTGATGTTACATCTGCTACTGAAGAAGATTGGAGCACAGAATACTTAGATTATATAATAGGAGCTAAAGTAGTTAAGGATGTAAATGAAGCTATATCTCATATTAATAAATATGGTTCTGGTCATTCAGAAGCTATTGTAACTGATAGCTATAAGAATTCTCAAAAATTCTTAAATAAAGTTAATGCAGCTGCAGTTTATGTTAATGCATCAACAAGATTTACAGATGGTGGAGAATTCGGATTTGGAGCAGAAATAGGAATAAGTACACAAAAGCTTCATGCAAGAGGACCAATGGGACTTAAAGAACTTACGACTATTAAATATATAATTTATGGAAATGGACAGATAAGATAGGGTGTGCTATGGCGCACAGTTAATAAGTAAGAGTATAGAGTTAAGAGTTGATGAAAAAACTCCTACGGAGTTTTTTGAAATTAAGTTATATATATTTTAAATTAATAAAACAAACAAAGAGCTACAATTTATTTACACATGTAGCTCTTTTGTTTAACCCGTTCGCATTGAACCTCTATGTTTTCTAATATCAAATAAGTTTTCAATAAACCAGTAATCAATAAATTTGCCATCAGCAACTAATTGTAATACTTCATCTTTAGTTGCCCATTTTATTGATTTAACTTCTTCATATTGAAGTTTTAAATCTTTTATATCTATATCTCTTTCGATAATGTAGTAATCATCAAATCCATATTCAAAGTTTATAGTAAAAAATGGACGTTCATTTGATAAGTCAACTTTATAACCTATCTCTTCTAAAGTTTCTCTTTCAGCTGCATCTGTACTTGTCTCACCAGCTAAAGCACTTCCCCCAACTGTTAGATCCCACATATTTGGCCATCCACTTTTCCATGGTTGACGTTGTTGAATGAGCATTTCATTTTTTGAGTTAAAAATACAAACATGAACTACAAGATGAAAGTCACCATTACCGAATTCACTACCACGATGCATTTGCCTACCAGTTAAATTTCTATTTTTATCATAAATATCCCATAGTTCCATTAGAAATCTCCTTACAAAATAAGATTAATTGATTAACCCTGTAGTCCATTTTCTTGACGTTCCATATTTTCTATAACTACATCGTAGATATCTCCTAGTGATGAACAATACTCAAGAAGTTTCCATGGAGTATTAGTGTGGAAGTGAACCTTTATTAAATCCTCGTCACCGACTGCTAATAAGCAATCACCTTCTATATTTTTTGGTATATATTCATTAATGTCATCTTCTGATAAATTTTGTCCTTCAATTAATAATTGAGTATCAAATTTAAATTCAAGCATAATTAAATCTCCTTTCGATTTAAGTTTATATATTATAAAATGAGTATAGCATACTCACAAAAAAATAAAAGATATCTCTTTTTTTTATATGTTCACTTGGAACTAAAGAATGAAGAGATATCTTTTATATTTAGTTATGCTTTGTTTTTTAATTTATATGAGGATAGTCCTAATAGTATTAATGAAATTCCTAGAAGTAAAATTATAGTATTTATTTCATTTCCTAAGGTTGCACCATAAAGTACATTGCTATTTGAACTATTTATCCAAGTTGTTGGTATTACTTTTGAGATATTATTTAATACTGTTGGCATAATATCTCTTGGCCAGAAGCAACCACCAAGCATTGCAAAAGGAAGTATTACAAGAGTACTTATTGTTCCAGATACTCTTAAGTCCTTTGCGTGGGTAGTTATAAATATTCCAAGGGAAATTGTAAATACACCAAATATTAGGAATAAAATATATAGGCTTAATGGGGAATCTCCTAAATTAAATTTAAATATATATTTAAAGGCTAAGAAATATAAGGTTATTTGAACAAAAGTAATTACTAAAAATGAAAGTAAGCTTTGGAATATGTACTTGAACCTAGTCATTGGAGTAGTAAATAATCTTGTAAATACGTTCTTTTCTCTATCCTTTAATATTATATTAGTTGCTGCTGTTGCTGAGAATAATAAATTAAGTACTATAAATGCCATGGCAGTATCTGTTTTAGATTTATTTCCTTCACCTTTATCTACACTTGCATAAGACATTTTATATGAACCTTCTGAATAATTCTTAAGTGCATTAAAGAATTTATCTTCATCACCATTAGAATTTTTAGCAAAGGTTTTTAATATATTAATATAATTATTTAATGAAGCTTTAATAGCAGTAGAAGTGTTTCCTTCTTTAGCTTCATAAGTTTTAATAATTGGATTTCCTCCATTTATTAACTCCTTAGTATATCCTTCGGGAATAACTATTGCATAATCTATTTCATTATTAATTAAGTTATCTTGTATAGTATCTTCACCATTAAAGTTAATTTCTGCTTTATCTTTAAGATTACTTATTATATCTTCTGTAACAGTTGTTTTATCATTATCAATAACAGTGACCTTTAAAGGTGCTGTTCCATTTGAGCCAGAAAAAGCAATTATCATAAATATTAAAGGTAATACTATTAAAAATAAAATATTTAATTTTTCCCTGAATAATCTTTTTAATGTTGCTTTAAAAATTGTCATATTCTTTCTCTCCTTCCTATTAT